>NZ_JCAKMY010000021.1:0-64660 GCF_059515845.1 Acinetobacter sp. CY79 | reverse complement strand
GTATATTCATTTTTCTAATACAAAGATGATTTAATAATTAAAATTGCTTATTTGCTTATAAGATTTTGATATTTATAAAAATAATAATTATTAGTAGCACCAATATAGTTTGTTATTGTTCTTTAGTCTATACACATGCAGTTCAAAGAGATATCGTTATACCGCACTCTAAATTCCAACTTTATTTTTTAAAAACAGAAGCTTATGTTTTTATTTTGCAATTTATTTTGGTTTTTAATGCAAGTTGTTAATGTAAATGATTCTTATTAATAAATATTTTAACTTAAGTAGGGTAAAGGGTTGTTTGTAATTTAGTGGCTCACGTTTTATAATTCCGTGTCGTATAAATGATTAGGTACTCGCTTACCTAGCTAGGCCAGCTTTCCTTCGAACTAATTCCAACAAACTCCGGATGGAGTTTTTACTTACAGGATGCCCGCTGTGAAAAGCAACAGACCTGTCAATTTGTCCATGGGTCAAGTTTTAGACGTAAACTTAAAATCCCCTGTGGCTATTGCATCAATTCTACACCGTCTTTCTGGTGTCATCGTATTTTTACTCGTACCGGTACTTTTATGGATTTTAGACAAGTCGTTGTCTTCTCCTGAAGGTTTTGCGCAAGTTCAAGAAGTCATGAGTGGTTTCATTGTGCGCTTTATCGTATGGGTATTTGTAGCCGGCCTTATTTTCCACTTCGTTGCAGGTGTTAAGCATTTACTTGCTGACGTCGGCGTAGCTGAAGAGCTAGAGAGTGGTCGTCTTGCATCTACTATCGCATTAATCTTGTCTGCAATCGGTATCGTTGCAGCATTTGTATGGATCGTACTCTAATGAAAAGTGCTACAGGCTTTACAGGTTCAGGTTCACGCGATTGGTTTATTCAACGTGTAAGTGCTGTTGTTTTGGCTGTTTATACTGTTGTTATTTTGGGTTGGATTCTATGTAACAGTGGATTTAGCTACGAACAATGGTATGGCTTCATGATGACAACTCCAATGAAGATTATGTCTTTATTGTCAGTCTTATCTCTTGTTGCGCATGCATGGATCGGTATGTGGCAAGTTTTCACGGATTACGTGACGACTCGTCAAATGGGTCCTTCTGCAAATGGTTTGCGTATCGTACTAACTTCAGCAGTGATTATTGCTGTATTGGCGTATGCAATCTGGGCAATCCAGATTTTTTGGGCGAATTGATAGGAAACAATCATGGGCGCTATAAACCCTAAAGAAGATTACACAAATATTCCACACGAAACTTTCGATGCTGTCATCGTTGGTGGTGGTGGTTCAGGTATGCGTGCTTCTTACCAACTTGCTCAAGCTGGTTTGAAAGTTGCGGTATTGACTAAAGTATTCCCAACACGTTCACACACTGTAGCGGCGCAAGGTGGTATTGGTGCATCTCTTGGTAATATGCAAGAAGATAACTGGCACTACCACTTCTATGACACAGTAAAAGGTTCGGACTGGTTAGGTGACCAAGACGCTATCGAGTTTATGACTCGTGAAGCGCCACAAGTTGTATATGAACTTGAACACTTGGGTATGCCATTTGACCGTAACGCTGACGGTACAATTTACCAACGTCCATTCGGTGGTCACTCTGCGAACTATGGTGAGAAAGCTGTGCCACGTGCATGTGCTGCTGCCGATCGTACGGGTCATGCACTTCTTCATACGCTTTATCAAAGCAACGTGAAAATGGGTACACAATTCTTCGTTGAATGGATCGCTCTTGATTTGATCCGTAACGAAGCTGGTGATGTACTTGGTGTAACAGCAATTGACCAAGAAACAGGTAAAATTGCAGTGTTCCAAGCTAAGGCTACATTGTTCGCTACAGGTGGTGCTGGTCGCGTTTACCGTGCATCGACAAATGCTTATATCAACACGGGTGATGGTCTTGGTATGGCTGCTCGTGCAGGTATTCCATTGCAAGATATGGAATTCTGGCAGTTCCACCCAACGGGTGTTGCTGGCGCAGGCGTATTGTTGACTGAGGGCTGTCGTGGTGAAGGTGCAATCCTTCGTAACGATTCAGGCGAGCCATTTATGGAACGCTATGCTCCGACACTTAAAGACTTGGCTCCACGTGACTTCGTATCACGTTCTATGGACCAAGAAATTAAAGAAGGTCGTGGTTGTGGTCCGAAGAAAGATTACATCTTGCTTGATATGACGCACTTAGGTGCTGAAACGATCATGAAGCGTCTTCCATCTGTATTTGAGATTGGTAAGAAATTCGCGAACGTTGATATCACCAAAGAACCAATTCCAGTTGTTCCAACGATTCACTACCAAATGGGTGGTATTCCAACGAACATTCATGGTCAGGTTGTTGTTCCTGAGTCTCGTGAAACAACTCCTTTTGAAGCTCATTACGATAAAGATGCTGATGTGTACTCACATAATGCAGGTGATCGTAACTTCACTAAACCTGTTAAAGGTTTCTACGCAATCGGTGAGTGTTCTTGTGTGTCTGTACATGGTGCAAACCGTTTAGGTACAAACTCATTGCTTGACCTTGTTGTATTTGGTAAGGCTGCTGGTCAACACATCATTGAATATGTGACTAAACATCACGGTGATGAATATGAGCCTCTTCCTACAACTGTGCTAGAGAAAACTGTTGCACGTATCCGTAAATTGGATGAGTCAACTGAAGGTGAAAATGCTCAAGATGTTGCTGATGCGATTCGTGACATCGTTCAAGACCATGCAGGTGTATTCCGTACCACTGAATTGCTTGAAAAGGGCGTGAAGGAAATCCTTGCGATCGAGCCACGTGTTCGTAACATCCTTTTGAAAGACAAATCTAAAGTATTTAACACTGCGCGTGTGGAAGCTTTAGAAGTTGAAAACCTGTATGAAGTTGCTAAAGCGACCTTGATTTCAGCTGCAGCGCGTAAAGAATGTCGTGGTGCGCATACTGTGGTAGATTTTGAATTACCACCAGATCACCCAACTTATTCTTATGGTCGCCGTGATGATGAGTGGATGAAGCATACATTATGGTTCTCTTCAGACAACCGTCTAGAGTATAAGCCTGTACGCTATAAGCCTTTATCGGTTCAAGCTATTCCACCTAAACCACGTACGTTCTAATTAGGAGAAGTAAGATGAGTAGAGGTACTCGTACATTTAATATCTACCGCTACGATCCTGATAAGGATAAAGCACCGTACATGCAAACTTTTAAGCTTGAGTTGACTGATAAGCACCGTATGTTGCTTGATGCGCTTCTTGCACTAAAAGTACAAGACGAATCTTTAACGTTCCGTCGTTCATGTCGCGAAGGTATTTGTGGTTCTGATGGTGTAAACATCAATGGTAAAAATGGTTTAGCGTGTCTTTGGAACCTAAACGATTTACCTGAAGTGATAACTGTTCGTCCATTACCAGGTTTGCCAGTGGTCAAAGATTTAGTTGTGGATATGAATCAGTTTTACGATCAGTATGACAAGATTCAACCCTTCCTAATCAACAATCAGCCTGCGCCACCGAAAGAACGTTTGCAGTCTCCTGAAGAGCGTGAACACTTAGATGGTCTGTATGAATGTATTCTTTGTGCATGTTGTTCAACTTCATGCCCATCATTCTGGTGGAACCCTGATAAATTCTTGGGCCCTTCAGCTTTGTTGAATGCATATCGTTTCATTATCGATTCGCGTGATACGGGCACTCAAGATCGTTTATCGCGTTTAGATGATCCGTTCTCATTGTTCCGTTGTAAAGGAATCATGAACTGTGTATCAGTTTGTCCTAAAGGTTTAAACCCAACTAAAGCAATCGGTCACATCCGTAATATGCTTTTAGATCAAGCCGGTTAATCTTTAGTTCGATAAAAAGCACACTTCGGTGTGCTTTTTTTTGTTCATCTTTTAGATCGAGTCGAATTTGAGGGTGGTATTTGATTTGAAAATTTGATTGATCGAAATAGCTTCAATAATGACTAAAATAGAAGCTTAAGTGTTTTAAGTTCAGTGTTTAGAGTCTGTATTTATATTGAGGAAATGTTAATATATTTATAGTCGAAACTCAGTGATGTTGAATTAGTATAATACGTGTTAGTCTTTAGTCTAATTCGATGGTGAAAATTGAATAATTTGCGATAATGCTCTGTAGCTTAACGCATATTTTTTTTAATGTATTTCGCTAATTTATGAATAGTATGTGTCAATTAAATCAATAGTAATCTTACGCTGTGATAGAATTGAACAGTTTATAATTGCTAAAAAACCAGTCAATTATGTACATTTATTCAACATTTTGAGGTTTTTTCAACGTAAAAAACTACGAATTATGAGTTAAATTAGAGTTGTCTTAGTAAACACAAGACTTAGACTTGTTTTTTCTAAGCCAATTTGCAAAAAAAATTGCTCGATTTAGGTCGAGTATATAGAGGCATAATGCGATTGAGTGTGTTATGGCTCGCTGTTTGTATCGGATGATTTCTGATACTACTCACGCCCCATGGTCATGTGTGCCAGATGGGTGAATGTCAATTTACCGATTTGGCATTATCAATCATGGGAGAGCTTAAAAAGCTCCCTGTAATGTTTTGCAATAGGAAATGGGTCCACAAATGCAAGAAGTTGCTGACGCTCTGCGTCTTGACACTGAACTTTCCGCTGACAGTGCAGCGTATATTGAAGAACTTTATGAACAGTATTTAACAGCACCAGATTCAGTGGGTGCTGATTGGCAAGAATACTTCGGTAAATTCCCAAAGGGTGATCAGCCTCACAGCAACGTACGCGAGCAATTCCTATTACTCGGTCGTAATTCAAATCGTGTTCAACCTGTTGTTCAAAGTGCTGTTAGCTCTGAACATGAGCGTCGTCAGATTGGTGTATTGCAACTCATTGCAGCATACCGTAACCGTGGTCATCAAAAAGCAAAATTAGATCCACTGGGTTTGGCGAAGCGTGAGCATGTCTATGATTTAGAATTAGATGCGCATGGGTTAACGCAATCTGATCTAGATACAGTTTTCAATACTGGTAATCTTGCAATCGGTAAAGAAGAAGCAACTTTAGGTGAAATGATTCAAGCAATGGAAGCAACATACTGTGCTTCAATTGGTGTTGAATACATGCACATTGTTGATACCAAAGAAAAACGTTGGATTCAGCAACGTCTTGAAGGCGCTAAAGGTCAATTTGGTTTCACTGCTGAGCAGAAAAAACACGTCTTAGAACGTTTAACAGCAGCTGAAGGCCTTGAAAAATTCTTAGGTAATAAATACGTTGGTGCTAAACGCTTTGGTGTGGAAGGTGGTGAATCTTTCATTCCTATGGTTGATGCTGTGATTCAACGTGCAGGTTCAGTAGGTTGTAAAGAAGTTGTGATCGGTATGCCACACCGTGGACGTCTGAACCTTCTTGTGAACATCATGGGTAAAAACCCAGCAGATCTTTTTGGTGAGTTCGAAGGTAAGAGCTTGCATAAAAAAGGTTCTGGTGATGTTAAATATCACCAAGGTTTCTCTTCAAATGTCATGACATCAGGTGGCGAAGTTCACTTGGCATTGGCATTTAACCCATCACACTTAGAAATCGTAGGGCCTGTAGTTGAAGGTTCTGTACGTGCGCGTCAAGTTCGTCGTAAAGATATTGGTGGTGATGATGTATTACCATTAATCGTCCATGGTGATGCAGCATTTGCAGGTCAAGGTGTAAACCAAGAAACCTTCCAAATGTCACAAACGCGTGGTTATACGGTAGGTGGTACGGTTCATATTGTGGTGAATAACCAAGTTGGTTTCACAACGTCTGACCCACGTGATGCGCGTTCTACAGAATACTGTACTGACATTGCAAAAATGATTCAGGCACCAATTTTCCATGTCAATGGTGATGATCCTGAGTCTGTATTGTTTGTTGCTCAATTGGCACATGATTTCCGTCATACATTCCGTAAAGATGTCGTGATTGACATGTTCTGCTACCGTCGTCGTGGTCATAACGAAGCGGATGAACCAGCAGCAACACAGCCAATGATGTATCAAGTCATTAACAAGAAAACGACCACTCGTACACTTTATGCGGACCAATTGGTTCAACAAGGTATTCTTGATCGTGCTGCTGCTGATGCAATGGTTGAACAATATCGTTCTGATTTGGAAGCAGGTAAGCATGTTGCAAATGCACTTGTACTTGAGCCAAATAAGAAGATGTTCGTTGATTGGACACCTTATTTAGGTCACGACTATACAGATGAATGGGATACATCTTTCCCAATCGAACGCTTAAAAGAGCTTGGTACGAAAATGCGTCAATTGCCTGAAGGCTTTGTGATGCAGCGTCAAGTATCTAAAGTGATTGATGACCGTCTGAAAATGCAAACAGGTGAAATGCCACTGAACTGGGGTGCTGCAGAAACTTTAGCTTATGCAACCATTCTAGATGATGGTTTCCTTGTTCGTTTGACGGGTGAAGACGTGGGTCGTGGTACATTCTCACATCGTCATGCAAAATTGCATAACCAAGTAGACGGTTCGACTTATATTCCACTGTGCCATATTAAAGAAAACCAACCACGTACTGCGATTTATGATTCTTTATTGTCTGAAATGGCAGTATTGGCATTTGAATACGGTTATGCGACGACTCTTCCTAAGAGTTTGATTATTTGGGAAGCGCAATTCGGTGACTTCGCAAACTGTGCACAGGTTGTGATTGATCAATTCATCGCTTCAGGTGAAACCAAATGGGAGCGTGTGTGTGGTTTAACAATGCTTCTTCCACATGGTTACGAAGGTCAAGGTCCTGAGCATTCTTCAGCACGTTTAGAGCGTTTCTTACAGCTTTGCGCAGAAGACAACATGCAAGTGATCACACCGACTACCCCTGCACAGATATTCCATGCAATGCGTCGTCAAGCGCTGCGTCCTATTCGTAAGCCAATGATAGTTACTTCACCGAAGTCATTACTTCGTCACAAACTTGCTACTTCAACTTTAGAAGAATTAGCAAATGGTTCATTCCAAACTGTGATTGATGAAGTAGATAACATCAACAAGTCTGATGTAACACGTTTAGTGCTTTGTGGTGGTAAGGTTTATTACGATTTACTTGAAAAACGTCGTGAAAACGAATTGAACAACATTGCCATCGTTCGTGTTGAACAATTATATCCGTACCCTGAAGCTCGTCTGGCTGAGGTTCTTGCTCAATATCCAAATGTGAAAGAATTAGTATGGGCTCAAGAAGAACCGAAGAACCAAGGCGCGTGGTTATTTATTGCTCCTCGTTTATACGAAGGCGTAATGAAGTCTGGTCAACATATTCAAATTAGTTACGCAGGTCGTGAAGCTTCTGCTGCACCAGCTTGTGGTTCACCTTATTTGCACGCAAAACAACAAGCTCAGCTCGTAAATGACGCATTGGCGATCGTAGCTGAACAATCAGGAGATTCTAAATAATGGCAACCGAAATTAAAGCACCGGTATTTCCAGAGTCAGTTGCAGATGGAACAATTGCAACTTGGCACAAACAACCAGGTGAAGCTGTATCACGTGACGAAGTGATCTGTGATATCGAAACTGACAAAGTTGTTTTAGAAGTTGTTGCGCCTGCAGACGGTACAATTGCATCTATCGTTAAAAACGAAGGTGATACTGTTCTTTCTAATGAAGTAATTGCTCAGTTTGAAGAGGGTGCTGTATCTGGCGCTGCTCAAACTCAAGCAGTTCAATCAGAAGCGAAAGTTGAACAAGCTGCTGCGGTCACTGAAGCAGGTGCTGCACCTGTAGTTGAGCGTGCTCAAGTTGCTGATCAAGCGCCAGCTGTGCGTAAAGCATTGACTGAGTCTGGCGTTGCTGCAAGCGATGTTGCTGGTACTGGTCGTGGTGGTCGTATCACTAAAGAAGATGTTGCGAATCATCAAGCTAAACCAGCTGCTGCTCCAGCTGCGCCTTTGAGTGTTGCTGTGGGTGAACGTGTTGAAAAACGTGTTCCGATGACTCGTCTTCGTAAACGTGTTGCTGAACGTCTTCTTGCTGCAACGCAAGAAACTGCAATGTTAACGACGTTTAACGAAGTGAACATGAAACCAATCATGGATATGCGTAACCAATACAAAGATGCTTTTGAAAAGCGTCATGGTGCACGTCTTGGCTTCATGTCATTCTTTGTTAAAGCTGCGACTGAAGCGCTTAAACGCTACCCAGCGGTTAATGCATCAATTGATGGTGAAGATATCGTTTATCACGGTTTCTACGACATCGGTGTTGCAGTATCAAGCGAACGTGGTTTAGTGGTTCCTGTTCTTCGTGACACAGACCGTATGAACTATGCTGAAGTTGAAAACGGTATTCGTGCATATGCGGGTAAAGCGCGTGACGGTAAATTGGGTATCGAAGATATGACTGGCGGTACGTTCACGATTACCAATGGTGGTACGTTCGGTTCTTTACTCTCTACGCCGATTCTAAACACGCCACAAACTGCGATTTTGGGTATGCATAAAATCCAAGAACGTCCAATGGCTGTAAATGGTCAAGTAGAAATTCTTCCAATGATGTACTTGGCTCTTTCTTATGACCATCGTTTAATCGATGGTAAAGAAGCAGTCGGTTTCCTTGTAACAATCAAAGAATTGCTAGAAGAGCCAGCTCGTTTGATCCTTGATCTTTAATTCATAGTTCATAAAATTACAAAAGTAGATTTAGGGCGATCCTCTAAATCTACACTTGGAGATTAATATGTCTCAACAGTTTGATCTTGTTGTGATTGGTGGTGGACCAGGTGGATACGAAGCTGCGATTCGTGCTGCGCAACTTGGTTTTAAAGTTGCTTGTATCGAAAAACGTATTCATAAAGGCAAGCCATCTTTAGGTGGTACATGCTTAAACGTGGGTTGTATCCCATCTAAAGCATTGCTTGATTCTTCTCATCGTTACGAAGATACAGTTCATCATTTAGATGATCATGGTATTACCACCGGTGACGTGAAGTTTGATCTTGCAAAGCTTCTTGCGCGTAAAGACAAAATCGTTGACCAATTGACTATGGGTATCGATGGCCTGCTTAAAGGTAACGGTATTGAGTGGTTAAAAGGGACTGGTAAACTCCTTGCGGGTAAAAAAGTTGAGTTTGTATCTCACGAAGGTGAAACTCAAATTTTAGAACCTAAATACGTGATTCTTGCGACCGGTTCTGTACCTGTAAATATTCCTGTTGCTCCTGTAGATCAAGACATCATTGTTGACTCAACTGGCGCATTAGAATTCCAAGAAGTTCCTAAGCGTTTAGGCGTAATCGGTGCGGGTGTCATCGGTCTTGAACTTGGTTCAGTATGGCGTCGTTTGGGTGCAGAAGTTGTTGTATTTGAAGCAATGGATGCATTCTTACCCATGGCTGATAAAGCTTTGGCTAAAGACTACCAAAAACTTTTAACGAAGCAAGGTCTTGATATCCGTGTTGGCGCGAAAGTTGCTGGTACTGAAGTCAATGGTCGTGAAGTTACTGTTAAGTACACACAAGGCGGCGAAGACAAAGAGCAAACTTTCGATAAATTGATCGTTTGTGTAGGTCGTCGTGCATATGCTGAAGGTTTATTGGCAGACGATTGTGGTATCAAACTCACTGAACGCGGTTTGGTTGAAGTAAACGATTGGTGTGCAACTTCTGTTGAAGGTGTATATGCCATTGGTGACTTGGTACGTGGTCCAATGCTTGCACATAAAGCAATGGAAGAAGGCGTAATGGCAGTTGAGCGTATTCACGGTCATGCTGCACAAGTGAACTATGACACCATCATTTCTGTCATCTACACACACCCAGAAGCGGCGTGGGTAGGTTTAACAGAACAGCAAGCAATTGAAAAAGGCCATGAAGTGAAAACTGGTCAATTTGGTTTTGCTGCAAATGGTCGTGCAATGGCTGCGGGTGAAAATGCAGGCTTTGTTAAGTTTGTTGCTGATGCAAAAACAGATCGTCTTTTGGGTATGCACGTGATTGGACCTGCTGCGTCTGACATCGTTCACCAAGGTATGATCGCACTCGAGTTCGTATCTTCTGTTGAAGATTTACAGTTAATGACTTTTGGTCACCCAACATTCTCTGAAGTGGTTCATGAGGCTGCGCTAGCAGTCGATGGACGTGCGATTCACGCAATTCAGCGTAAACGTAAATAATCTAAAAAGAGCGGCTTAGGCCGCTCTTTTTGCATTTGGTGGTTGTTTTTGTATGAATAATCATCTAAAACTAATAATAGAAAATTAAATAATTGCTAATACTTATCGTGATGGATGTTTAGGTATTAGTAAACCATAAAAACGTGAAAAGTAGTCAAAGGTAAAATAATGAATCTACATGAATATCAAGCGAAATCGCTGTTAAAAAAATATGGAATGCCAGTTCAAGAAGGGATTCTTGCAACCAATGCGGATGAAGCTGTTGCAGCTTTTGAACAGCTCGGCGGTAAGTTTGCTGTCATGAAAGCACAAGTTCACGCAGGTGGCCGTGGTAAAGCAGGCGGTGTAAAAGTTGCCAAATCTAAACAAGAAGTTGCTGATTATGCAAATTCAATAATTGGTACAAACTTAGTTACCTATCAAACCGATGCCAATGGTCAGCCAGTAAACAGCCTTTTGATTTGTGAAGATGTTTATCCTGTGGAAAGAGAATTGTACTTAGGTGCGGTTGTTGATCGTTCAAGTCGTCGTGTGACTTTTATGGCATCCACAGAAGGTGGTGTTGAGATTGAAAAAGTCGCAGAAGAAACTCCTGAGAAAATTATCAAAGTTGAAGTCGATCCGTTGGTTGGACTTCTACCTTTCCAAGCACGTGAAGTTGCATTTCAATTAAATTTGAAAGATGGGCAAATTAACCAATTTGTAAAAATAATGACTGCGGCTTATCAAGCATTTATTGAAAATGATTTCGCATTATTTGAAATTAACCCACTTTCAGTCCGTGAGAATGGCGATATTCTTTGTGTAGATGCAAAAGTAGGGATTGATTCAAATGCCCTCTATCGTTTACCTGAAATTAACGCGATGCGTGATAAGTCTCAAGAGAATGAGCGCGAGCTTAAAGCCTCTGAGTTTGATCTGAACTATGTTGCCTTAGAAGGTAATATTGGTTGTATGGTCAATGGCGCAGGTCTTGCTATGGCAACCATGGATATTATTAAATTGTATGGTGGTCAGCCTGCAAACTTCCTTGATGTTGGTGGTGGTGCAACGAAGGATCGCGTGATTGAAGCATTTAAAATTATTTTGTCAGATACCACAGTAGAAGCAATTCTGATCAATATTTTTGGTGGGATTGTACGTTGTGACATGATTGCTGAAGCCATCATTGCAGCGGTTCAAGAAGTCAATGTAACGGTACCTGTCGTTGTTCGCTTAGAAGGGAACAATGCGGAACTCGGTGCAAAATTACTCGATGAATCAGGTCTTAAATTAATTTCTGCTGCTGGCTTGGCTGATGCTGCAGAAAAAGTTGTTGCTGCAGTGAAAGCGTAAGGAGTATCAATCATGAGCGTATTAATTAATAAAGACACCAAAGTATTGGTACAAGGCTTTACAGGTAAAAATGGTACTTTCCATTCTGAGCAAGCTTTAGCTTACGGCACAAAAGTCGTTGGTGGTGTGACCCCTGGTAAAGGTGGGCAACAACATCTTAATCTCCCTGTTTTCAACACAATGAATGAAGCAGTTAAAGAAACTGGTGCTGATGCATCTGTGATCTATGTACCTGCTCCATTTGTTTTAGATTCAATTGTAGAGGCAGTTGATTCCGGTATTGAGTTGATTGTTGTGATCACTGAAGGCGTGCCAACCTTAGACATGCTCAAAGCAAAACGTTACCTCGAAACCTATGGTAATGGTACGCGCTTAATCGGACCAAACTGCCCAGGTATTATTACACCAGGTGAATGTAAGATCGGGATCATGCCAGGTCATATTCATCAGCCAGGTAAAATCGGAATTATTTCTCGTTCTGGGACTTTGACGTACGAAGCTGTAGCGCAGACAACCAAACTTGGTTTAGGTCAGTCGACTTGTATTGGTATTGGTGGTGATCCAATCCCAGGCATGAATCAAATTGATTGCTTAAAATTATTCCAAGACGATCCACAAACTGAAGCAATCATCATGATTGGTGAAATTGGTGGTACTGCTGAAGAAGAAGCTGCTGAATACATTAAGTCTCACGTAACGAAGCCTGTTGTGGGTTATATTGCGGGTGTAACTGCGCCTAAAGGTAAACGTATGGGGCATGCGGGTGCGATTATTTCTGGTGGTCAAGGAACGGCTGAAGAGAAGTTTGCAGCTTTTGAGCGTGCAGGAATGGCATATACACGTAGTCCAGCAGAGTTAGGTTCAACCATGCTACAAGTTTTAAAAGACAAAGGCATTGCTTAAAATAATTTAAATAAAAAAACCTCCTTTGGGAGGTTTTTTTATAGGTCTTAGATTAGCATTTGAAGTGCAACGCCATGTTGTTGGGATAATACCTGACTTGGACTTTTAAAGCCGAGTCTTTTTCTTGGACGTTGATTTATACGGTCAGTGATTTTTGAAATGTATTCATCCGTATACTGATCCAAGTCACTTCCTTTTCTAATGTATTGTCTGAATAAGCCGTTTATATTTTGATTGGTACCTCGGTTGCCAAGCGCTATAAGGATCAGCCAAGTACCAATCTATTTCTGATTCTTGAGCAGCATACTCATGCAGGCTGAACTCCTTACCATGATCTGCGGTAATCGTCTTGAGCTGATCTTTAAGCGGCTTAAGTAGACGAATAGTTGTTTGGCAAACTTTATCTGCCTTACGTGAGCTACACTTCTTCAAACACAAATAGGTTGTCTTTCGATCTACAATCGAGACCAATGATTGCTCATGATTCTTACCAATAATCGTATCTATCTCTAGATCACCAAAACAATTACGCTGCTCAATCTCAACAGGTCTATCATGAATGCTTTTACGATTAGCCAGCTGACCACGGGTTTCGCAAGAGCCATATTTCCTCTTTCTTTGATTTCTGAAACGTAGGTGATGAAAGAGTGTGCCGCCCTTATTTTTATCCTGCCGTATCAAACGATAAATTGAATGCAGACTGACTGAAACACGAGAAGCGATCTCTTCAGGATTCCATTGAAGTTCAAGATAAGAGATGACATGTATCCATATGTCATCAGGAATTCTTTTAGGATTGTTGGAAGGTGAACGATTCAGTCTCCAAGCAATATAACGCTTAGAAAACCTTTCATCTAACAATGTATAAATCGGATATCTTTCTTCTTGGGTAAGATGAGTATAGTTCATGATGCAACTTTGACTTTGGTCGGTCTGGAAGCAAAATACTAACTCATCTTGCCTCCTTTCAATAATTTAATCTCTGTTGCACTTCATTTGAGAATCTAAGTATCAAATATGAATTGAACATGAACAGTTATAAACATGATTCAACATTTTCTACAGCTTCACTCCATTTTTAGTCACTACATTGAGCTTAGAAAAGAGTTGCGGAGCTGAACCATGAAAAAGACAATAGCACTGACTGTACTGATAACTTCATTGACCGGGTGTGTTGTAGCCCCTTTTGATGATCATCCAAATCGTAATAACGAACGATATGATCAAGATAAACGCTATGATCGTGATCATAAACGTCAAGATTGGCAGAATCAAAAACGTGGTGATTGGAATAAACAGCGAGATCAACGAGCTGACTGGGATCGTGAACGTCCACGATCAGATCACCCTCGACCACGCTAATATTTTAACCGAAACAAAAATGGGATAACGTTATCCCATTTTTTAACTGTAATTTGAGTTTAATAAGTAGACTTTTTATATAATCCTGCACGAACAACACCCGCTTTCGTTTCTTTGATCAAAGACCAACTATTTGGTAATTCCAATTGATTCAGTGGGCAATCCGCTTCAACATAGATAAATCCATTATTTTTAATTAAAGGATCAGTATTGGCTGCAAGTTCTTGCCAAAGATTTAAGCGATAGGGTGGATCTAGAAATACCAACTCAAAATGGTCAGCTGGCAAACTTCTGATCGCTTGTTGTGCTGTTGTGACATGCAATTTACAGTTTTCAATTTTCAAAAGTTTCAGATTATCTTTTAAAAATTTAGCTTGTATAGCGTTAGGTTCAATCATGGTGACATTTGCAGCACCACGTGATAATGCTTCGAAACTAAGCGCACCTGAACCCGTACATAAATCTAAAACTTCAGCATTTTGAACGTCCCACATCAGCCAATTGAACAACGTTTCACGAACACGATCAGGCGTTGGTCTTAAATTTTCAATATCTGCAAAAGGTAAGACGCGACGTTTTAATTCACCACCAATAATACGTAATTGATTTTTCATCTTAATTTCCTGTAGCTGATGGTGGAGTGATCATTTGAGTTAGAGCAGAAGGCTGTCTAGCAGCGGTGTTTTGACCTAAAGCTGGTTGTGATGTTGCCGTTGCAGTTGCCAATGCAGTTGTAGTTTGAGTAGATTGTGGGGTTGAAGAAGGATTAACGTTCGCAGACATCGTGTTATCGCCACTTGGTAAATCGCCTGGTTTAATTCCAGCGGTCATCAAGCCACCACTGATTTGATGTTGTGGTGGTTGAATCGGATTACGCTTACGCGTGAGTAACCAGTAGTCCATAATCGGACGTGCAATTGGCGTAGCACTACCACCACGACCGTTTTCAACAATGATCGCAACAGCAATTTCAGGCTTTTCAGCAGGGGCAAAACCGACAAACAAACCATGATCGAGCTGGCGATCCGTTAAAATTGCTTCGTTATAGCGTTTCCCTTGAGCAATACTTTTCACCTGAGCCGTTCCTGTTTTCCCTGCGATTTGATACTGCAAGCCTCCACGAATGGCTTTTCCTGTTCCAGATTGGATGACATCGACCATCGCTTCACGCATTTTGATCCAGTCTTCAGGTTGACCATTGAACTGAATTTTGCCATTGGGTGCATTATGGACTTTATGTGCTTTAGCGCCTTTAGATTCACGCAGAACATGCGGGGTAACATGAGCCCCTTGATTGGACGTGATTGCAGTCGCCATAGCAAGTTGAAGTGGCGTGGAGGTAAAAGCCCCTTGTCCGATACTCACCGAAATAGTTTCACCGCGTAACCATTTGGTTTTTCGTGTACGCATTTTCCATTCAGGACTAGGGTAAAGTCCTGTACTTTCACTAGGTAAATCCACCCCGGTTTTCTCACCAAAGCCAAACTGACGCATCCAACTATTCATCTTCTCAATCCCCATTTGGAAAGAGAGAATGTAAAAATAAGTATCGCAAGACACCACTTGAGCTTTATGCATATTGACTGAGCCATGACCTGATTTTTTATGGTCACGGAAACGGTGACTATCACCTGGCAAAGTGAAATATCCAGGGTCAGAAATGGTGGTATGCCAATCCACCACACCATAATGGATTCCCCCTAAACCAAACATCGGTTTAATGGTTGAACCTGGTGGGTAGGAACCTTGAACAGCACGATTATATAATGGCTGATCAATATTATCGCGTAGCGCACTATAATCAGCTGTACTGATGCCTGTGACAAACAGGTTTGGGTTAAAACTTGGACTCGACACAAGGGCTAAGATCTCACCCGTATTCGGATCCATCGCTACAATGGCGCCACGCTTACCGATGAGTTGTTCTGATGCAACTTGTTGTAGACCATAATCAAGCGAGAGATATAGATCGTTACCGCGAATGGATTCTTTTTTACCTAATTTACGCAGCACATTACCAAAAGCATCTGTTTCAATTGACTCAAAACCCGGCGCACCATGCAGTAAATCTTCATAAAATTTTTCAACACCAATTTTTCCAATCAGATTGGTGCCTGCATAAGCATCTTTATCAATTTCCTTGAGTTCTTTATCGTTAATACGACCCACATACCCAATCACATGCGCAAATAATTCACCATGTGGGTAATAACGGGTCATTTGCGTTTCAATGGCTACGCCCGGAAACTGGAATTTAATCTCACTAAAACGTGCAATATCAGTCTCAGTCAAATTTAATTTAATGGTAACGCGTTCTGTCTTTTTAGCCGTTTTTACACGGTTGTTAAACCGCTCAATATCTTCAGCGGTCAGACTAATAATAGGCTTTAAGCGTGCAATGGTAGCATCAATATCTTGAACATCGGCTTTACTTAAGGTCGCTGTAAAAACAGGATAGTTATCTGCGAGTAAAACGCCATTACGATCATAAATATAACCACGGGCAGGACTAATCGGTTGTAAACGAATGCGGTTATTATCAGATGCCAGTTTGAATTCTTCATGATGTATAATTTGCAAATAGGCATAACGAACTAATAGAAGCATTAAAAAAAAGATGACAACACCCATCGCGAAAAATATTCGACTACGAAATATACGTTTTTCTTGTTGAACATTTTTTAAAGGAAACTGATGTTTCATATGACGTCGACTTAATCACGGTTTAGGGTTTTGTTGGTGCACGTATGTTACCTTAGAATACGATCGATTTTAAAAAAAATAATGCATTCTGAGAGGGATGAATTATGCGAAATCTTGACCATAGCGACATTAAATTTCATTTGATTTGTATATAAGATCGAAAATTAATCTGTTAAAGTCAAAAAATTAAGGATAAATAAAAAAATTGATCTCTAGATGAGACAATGGAGAAAATAATGAGAAATATCTTTCCTTTAGTTTTTCTCGGTACAATTTGGAATGTTGCTCATGCAGATATTTCTGAATATTTACCTCCAGCAAAGATAAAGTCGGAACAAATCTCTACACTCAATGTGGGCGCTGGAATCACTCAAAAACTCGCACATGTAAATGGTGAATGGGCGAATCCTTATGGTATCGCTTATGCAAAAGTAGGCGCATTTACCAATGATGATCATGAAATTGGTGGACAGATTGGATTTAGATATCCGGTTGTTTTAAATGGTAAAGATGCAAATGGTTTTTACTTGGGTGCATTTGCAGGTCATTTAAGAAGTGTACCAATCAATGGATCTGATGAGTTGCAGTTAGGCGGTGGCGTAGATTTATCCTATGTACTCTTAAATAAAGAGCGGATTAGTACGATTAGTGTGGGTGTTACAGCTGGAGAAGAGTTAAAGGATGGTAATCGTGTTGTACGTGAAACCAAGCCTGAAATACAATTTGCCTACACCTTAAGTATGGGATTTTAGAAGATATTATGCTTCTATACAGTTTATTTGACCGCACATAGAATTCAATATGAGAGTCATGAATGTTTGAATATGTAAGTGATTTGTGGCAAGCCTTCTTAAATCGACCAGATTTTTATGCTGTGCTCAGTATTATTCCAGTAACAGCACTTGTTACTTGGGCACACGTGTGGATGGCACTCAAAATGGTGTTCTATCCAATCAAATTTTGGGGCTTCCACATTGGTCCACTTCCAGTGGGTTGGCAAGGGATTGTACCGCGTAAAGCTGGACGTATTTCAGGCATTATTACCGATAATACTTTATCTAAACTGGGTTCATTGCAAGAATTTTTACAAGCCATGGATCCAGAAGATATGGCACGCATTATCGGAGAGCAAGTCGGCTTTGAGCTTGAACATCTGATCGATGAAGTGATGATGGATCGCAATGCTGTGCTCTGGGAAAACTTACCTTATTCGATTAAGCGCCGTATTTATGCACAAGCACACAAACAGCTACCCGCAGTCTTAAGACAGTTAGTGACTGAATTGACCATGAATGTTGAATCATTAGTCAATATGCGTGAGATGGTGGTGAGCCAAATGGAAGGTGATCGCCAACTGATGGTGAACATGTTCCTGAAAGTCGGTCAAAAAGAAATTAATTTTATTTGGCATATCAGTGCGTTAATTGGTATGTTCTTCGGTGTTTTCCAAATGATCGTATGGTTTGTGGTGCCTTGGCACTGGACTGTTCCGATTTGGGCTGCAATTTGGGGTTTCTTAACCAACTGGATCGCCATTTGGATGGTATTCAATCCGGTTGAGCCGCATTTCATTCGTTATCCTCAATTTTTTGAGTTGACGAAAGATCGAAAATTTCCTTGGATTAAGCCTGTCATTCCGCGAATTGGGACTTATAATATTCAAGGTGCATTTATGAAACGTCAAGAAGAAGTTTCAGATGTATTTGCAAAAGTAGTGACTGAAGATTTAATCACTTTAAAATCGATTATGACCGAAATGATGTATGGCAGTAAAAAGGAAAAAACTCGTCGTATTGTAAAACGTCATATTAATGAAATTATGGAAACACCATTGGTTCGGACTTCATTACAGCTATCTTTAGGTCCAAAAGAGTATGCAAAACTCAAGACAGACTTGATCGATCGTTCAATTGAAATTACGATGGTGCCTGTATGCGACCCTGCGTTCAATGCGAGCCGTGCACAGAAAATCTATCAAATGTTTAGAGATCGTATTCGCGAGTTAACACCGAAAGAGTTTCAAAATCTATTACGTCCTGCATTTCAGGAAGACGAATGGATATTAATTGTACTTGGTGGGGTAACCGGGTTTTTCGCTGGCTTAATACATTTGTTTGTGGCTTTCTTATAATTAGATGCTAGATTTTTACAGATTTTGGGTTCTGTAAAAGCAAGTGTCATACATATTGTTAAAATGAGGATGTTTATTTATGCGCATTATATTACTCGGACCTCCTGGAGCAGGTAAAGGCACACAAGCTCAGTTGATCTGTAAGCGCTACAATGTCCCACAAATTTCAACCGGTGATATGCTCCGTGCTGCGATTCGTGAAGGAACTGAACTCGGTCTTCAAGCTAAAAGCGTGATGGACAATGGTGGTCTAGTATCAGATGAACTGATCATTGGTCTTGTAAAAGAACGCATTGCACAGCCTGATTGTGTGAATGGTTGTATTTTTGATGGTTTCCCGCGTACGATTCCTCAAGCTGAAGCTTTGGAAAACGAAGGTATTACGATTGATCATGTGATCGAAATTGATGTGCCTGATGAAGAAATCGTTCAACGTTTATCTGGTCGTCGTCAACATCCAGCGTCTGGTCGTGTCTATCATATCGTTTACAATCCACCAAAAGTGGAAGGTAAAGATGATGAAACGGGTGAAGACCTAGTTCAACGTCCAGATGACTTAGAAGCAACGATTCGTAAACGTTTAGGTTCATATCACACAGAAACTGAGCAACTGGTTGGTTTCTACCAAGGTCGTGCAGCTTCTGGTGAAAATGCACCGACTTATGACAAATTGAATGGTCTACGTCCAATTGATGAAGTTCAAACGGATTTGTTTGCGATTCTAGATCAGTCAAAATAATTCAAAATTAGAATTTTTGACATTAAAAGAGTCCTAAGTCATATTAGGGCTCTTTTTTATGGTTTGGAGTAAGGGCTTTGCTCAAAGTTGGTGTGGTACTACTTCTTATTTGTACTTTTGCGGTGATGTGTTATTTGGTTTTCATTAGCCTTAGACTATTGCGTAAAGCAGAAGCAGAACGAAAAGCAGAGATGAAACATAATAAACCCGAAGTCCAACTACATCCAAAACTGAAAGATAAAAACAAGCCGTAGGTCGTTTAGCTTTATATCAACACAGGTAGCATTTTCAAAAAGATCGCTTTTGTTTATGTATAGGCTTTTTTATATATCGGAATGAAGAAAGATACCTATATAGGTATCTTTCTTAATCTTTCATTTTAGCTTTGAATAGTTTTGATTTTAATGGGTTTAGCTGCCCCAAAATCGAAACGGTCTGGCCAGTTGCAGACATCTGACACAATACACTCATCGCATTTAGGTTTACGAGCAATACAACAATATCGACCATGCAAAATGAGCCAATGATGAGAATCAACGATAAACTCTTTGGGGATCACTTTCACCAATCGGTGTTCGACTTCAAGTACATTTTTACCGACTGCAAGACCCGTACGATTACCCAAACGGAAGATATGGGTATCAACCGCCATAGTCGGTTGTCCAAATGCTGTATTGAGTACCACATTTGCCGTTTTACGACCGACACCAGGTAAAGCCTCTAGATCAGCTCTATTGTTTGGAACAACGCTGTTGTGCTTTTCTATGAGCATCTGACAAGCTTTAATCACATTTTCAGCTTTAGAGTTATAAAGCCCGATGGTCTTGATGTATGACTTTAAGCCATCAACACCGAGGGCATATATCGCTTCTGGCGTATTGGCGACTGGAAAAAGTTTATCGGTGGCTTTATTGACGCTGACATCTGTCGCTTGAGCTGAAAGCGTTACAGCAACCAGCAACTCAAAAGAGCTTGAATAGTTTAACTCGGTTTTAGGTTCTGGACGTTGTTCACGCAATCGTTCAAAAAAAGTTTGAATTTGTTTTTTGGTCATATTCTTTACAGTCATCTTAAGCATCCTGCAAAGCTTCAAGTTGTTGAGTTAATTGTGCTAAAAGCTCTCTTTTCTTTAAATCATCACGAACACTGAGTTGTTTTTCCAGTTTTTTAATTTGTGTACGCAATTTTGCAAGTGCTAATGTGTTCTTCACATCAAGTGGTGCTGAAACCTGTGACGCTTTCTCCACAATTTCTATAGAGGGAACATGGATAGATTGTGCTGAAAATTGAGCAAAAAGTTCAGTATCAATGTCGGCCCGAACCACAGGACCTTTACGGTTGATCCGTCTTTTTTCTTCACGTTGAATATGTGAGTAATAGCGTCGTCTCAGATCAGTTTGTTCTTCCATGCGCTTAGTGTCATTTGGTAATTCACTTTGATCTTCAACCAGATCAATACAATCAACAGGACAAGGCGGAATACACAGCTCACAACCCGTACACAGGTCAGTCAAAATGGTGTGCATAAGTTTGCCTGAACCAATAATGGCATCCACAGGGCAGGCACTAATACATTTGGTACAGCCGATACATTCATCTTCTCTAATGATGGCCTTCATACGCTGAGGACGTAAATCCGCTTGAATCGGCCAAACACTTTCTTCTGCTTTAAGTGTCGGACGATCGAGCAAAGCTGCGATTTGATCAGCGACAGGTTGACCACCAGGGACACATTTGTTGGCTTCCTCACCCTCAGCAATTGCTTTGGCATAAGGAAGGCAACCATCACGATGCCCGCACAATCCACATTGAGTTTGCGGAAGAAAAGCATCAATTTGTTGTATCAGAGAGATTTTTACGTTCATGTAAGGCTTAATTTGGAAGATTAAAGAGCGATGCCCATATATAGCTGAGCAAGTTAAAATTTTACCATGAAAAGAGGTGGAAAAGGACGCGCTGATATAGGGCTCAAAAAGCGCATTTTTAGCACAATAAATACATTTTTCTTATAAGAAAATATTGGGTGATTCATAATAAAAAATTATCTTTACTATATTTAAATCATTGATTAAATAATTAATTTAAAATATTAATGAAAAAGTGTTGTAGATTGACTTCAAAAGATATTTAATACTTTGCGCCAAAACTTATCAATATTTTGAAATTTTGACCAATTTTGATCCACCTTTCTGCTGAGGATTAAGCGTTGAAATATAACAGCCTTAACGACTTCCTAAACTACGTTAAAACACGTGATGCGAATCAACCTGAATTTCTACAAGCTGTAGAAGAAGTGATGATGAGCTTATGGCCTTTTATCGAAAAGAATCCAAGATATGCTGAGCACGGATTACTTGAACGTTTAGTGGAGCCAGAACGAGCGATCCAATTTCGTGTTTCTTGGGTTGATGACCAAGGACAAACACACGTAAACCGCGCATTCCGAGTTCAATATAACTCTGCAATCGGTCCATTCAAAGGTGGTATGCGTTTCCACCCATCAGTGAACCTTTCAATTTTAAAATTCTTAGGTTTTGAACAAACCTTTAAGAATGCATTAACGACATTGCCTATGGGTGGTGGTAAAGGCGGTTCAGATTTTGACCCTAAAGGTAAATCTGAAGGCGAAATTATGCGTTTCTGCCAAGCGTTAATGATCGAGTTATATCGTCATTTAGGTTCAAACACAGATATTCCTGCGGGTGATATTGGTGTGGGTGGTCGTGAAGTAGGCTACATGGCGGGTATGATGAAGAAGTTAAGCAATGACACATCGTGTGTATTCACGGGTAAAGGCTTAACTTTTGGTGGCTCATTGGCTCGTCCTGAAGCAACGGGTTTCGGTACTGTGTATTTCGCTGAGGAAATGCTCAAGACTCGTGGCGATAGCTTCAAAGATAAAGTCGTAACGATTTCAGGTTCTGGTAACGTAGCACAGTATGCTGCTGAAAAAGCGATATATTTAGGTGCAAAAGTGGTTTCACTTTCTGACTCTGCGGGTACTGTTTACATCAAAGACGGTTTAACTGAAGAGCTTCTACGTGAAGTGATGGAACTTAAAAACGTTAAACGTGGTCGTATCTCAGAGTTTGCGTCTAAGCACGGTTTTGAATACTTGGAAGGACAACGTCCTTGGGGTATCAAATGCGATATCGCATTACCATGCGCAACTCAAAACGAGTTAGATGCAGATGACGCTGACAAGCTTCTTGCAAATGGTGCAATCTGTGTTGCTGAAGGTGCAAACATGCCTTCGACTTTGGCTGCTGTTGAGAAATTCGTAGAAGCGAAAATTCTTTATGCACCAGGTAAAGCTTCAAACGCAGGTGGTGTTGCAACATCGGGTCTTGAAATGTCTCAAAATGCAATCCGTTTGGGTTGGACGTTCGAAGAAGTAGATGAGCGTTTACATGCAATCATGAAAGAAATTCACCGTAACTGTGTTAAATACGGTACTCAAGAAGATGGTACTGTGAACTATGTTGATGGTGCGAATATTGCAGGCTTCGTAAAAGTGGCTGAAGCCATGCTTGCTCAAGGCGTTTACTAATTTGTAAATAGGCTTGAAATAAAAAACCGAGACATTGTCTCGGTTTTTTAATGAGAAATTTTAACTTAAAGTGAACCTTTCACTGCTTCACGCTCAACGGACATGTCATAAATATAAGCATACTTAGATTGATCTGCAGCTGGATGTTTAATCTCAAAACGTTTTACACGAATGACTTGACGCTCATTTGGTGTATGTGTAAATCCTTCGATTTTGTCATAGAAAAGATTCCAGTCTTTGTCCACCTGAGTCTTTACACCTTGTTCGCTATATTTGATCTCACGGACTTGTAAGCAAGTTTGTGGAGCAATGCCAGTGCACTGTTTAGTTTCAGGAGAAACTTCAAGGAAAATCGTTTCAGCAGCAGAGCTATATTTGACTTCAGGTGTCATTTGACCCGTAAGGACAACTGTTTGACCATTTTTATCTGTCAGAGTTAAAGTCGGTTTGTTTGGATCGTTCATGTTTAATACAAATGGTACTTTTCGATCTTCAAACCAACTCGATGCAATCTCTTCTTGTTTCATGTAATGATCAGGACATGCCATCATTGTTGACATAAAATTGCCTGTGACAATCTGGTTATTTTCAACTGTCCAAGAAGACCCCATCGTATTACAGCTGGTCGAAATACTTAAACGACCTTCATTTGAAAAATTCAATACAATCGGTTTTGGTGCATCAGCTGTTGTGGTGCTCCATATATAGGATGCCAATGTTTTATCTGCATTTTGTTGTTGTAAAACAGACACTGTTACATCTCCAGCTTTATTAATATCAGCAGACTCGCAAGCTGCGAACATTAAAGGAATCAGTACGATAGCTAAGTATTTGAATTTCATTATGATAAGTATCAATAAATATAAATGAATGCATCATAACGGATACTATTGAAAAGAAAATGAAAAGACTGAATAGTTTCCGTATCAATATGTATCAAGTAACAAGCATTTGTAAATACATAAATTTTGATTGTTTTTTAAGACAATTTATTCTTTTGTTATGAAAAAAAAGCTAAATGGATATGGTTAACCATTTAGCTTTAATTTTCGGAAGTTATTTAATCAAAGCGATAAACATCCATACCTAACGCGCCCATGGTAAAGCTACTATGTACAATGCTAAATCGATGACCTGTGCCCATTGCAAAAAATAAGGGGGCAAAGTGCTCAATGGTTGGATGGTTGCGTTCCATATATGGAATATTTTCCCAGTCAAGCACTGCATCAAAATCATTATGGCTCAGTTTATTGACGACATAATTACGAAAAGTGAATGCCCATTCAGGAACATTTGAATCTTCGCCGTGCCATGATAGTTCACGTAAATTATGCGTAATACTTCCTGAGCCAATAAGTAAAATTTGACGTTCACGCAGGAGTGCTAATATTTTACCAATCTTGTAAATATCATCAGAACTCATATTCATCGGAAGGGATATTTCAATCACTGGAATATCAGCTTCAGGGTACATGTGTAACAATGGCATCCATACGCCATGATCGCGTGGACGCGTATTATTTGCATGTGCAGCAATCTGGGCATCTGCCAATAACTTGAGGATCTCTTCTGCTAATTCTGGTTGACCAGGTGCCGGATAACGAATGTCATAAAGCTCTTCAGGAAAGCCACGAAAGTCATGCCAAGTCATTGGGCGTGATGCTGTACTTACTTCTAGTGCGTTGCTTTCCCAATGTGCTGACATCACAATAATCGCTTCAGGCTTGGGTAAGTTTAAACCTAAGCGATTTAAAGCTGGGCCAACCTGTTCAGGATTAATCGCTAACATCGGTGAGCCATGCGAAATAAATAATCCAGGAAGCGTTTGTAAATTCATGATGATTTGCCTAATCATTGGGAGATTTTGATCATCGCTAAAATTAGAGATGAGATAAAGACAGTTATGGTCAACGTGGCGTTTCAATAATAGAATGATTAAATAGCCTAAGCTGATTCTAATGCTCAGCTTGTTTCAAATATCTAGTTCACTCAAGTATTCATTAAACAGTTAGAATATTAACCCGCACGATGATAGGGGTGATTATGATTGATCGTCATTGCACGATACAGTTGTTCAATGAGCATCACACGCACCATTGGGTGAGGCAGTGTCAGTTTCGATAAAGACCAATGCCATGCAGCTGCTTTACGTACCGCTTCAGAATGACCATCTGGACCACCAATCGCCAAGACAACATCGTTGCCTTCAAGCATCCATGATTTCATGGTTTCAGCAAGCTTTTCAGTACTAAATTCTTTACCGCCGACTTCAAGTGCAATCAGCACTTCATTTTGTTTCATTGCTCCTAAAATACTGTCACCTTCAATCTGACGGTATTTTAAAATATCAGCCTCAGAATCATTCTTACCACGCTTTGCCATAGGCAGTTCAATGATTTGAGTTTGAACAAAAGGCTGAATACGTTTGAAATAATCTTCAAAACCTGTGAGTACCCAAGCAGGCATTTTTTGTCCAATGGTCAAAATTCGAATTTTCATAAGCGTAGAATCTGGTGACTTCAGACTATTATAGCGTTGATTTAAGGTCAGGGCAGATGGATTCTTTTGAAGATGCTTTTAACAAGATAAAAGTGAATTAAAATTACACTATTTGGTGAAATTAAGTGCTAAATTGTACTCAGATTATTTTAAATATATTCAAAATATAATCAAAAAAATCAACTTCATTATTCCCTACGTCACAATAAAATAATATGGTTTAGTTCAACATGTTTAAAACGATTTTCCAAACAATACTTTTCAGCGCAATATGTTGCGTGAGTAGTTTTTCTTTAGCAAATTTATCTTCAATTAGACAGCAAGCTGAAACTGAAAATTTATCGGTTTATCTCAATCAAATCATTAGCCCAACAAAATATAGAAATCATACTGAAATTGAAGAACTGAACCGTGTATCGGCATGGATTCAGGGTCAAATGCAGAAATTTGGTATTCCATGCGATTTCCAAAATTATAAGGTGGAATCCAATCGATACCGAAATGTGGTATGTGAACTTAATGTTGGTGCTGCCAAGAATCTTATCGTCGGTGCACATTATGATGTTCATGGTGAAACTGATGGTGCGGATGACAATGCCTCAGGTGTGGCAGGCGTGTTGGAAACAGCTCGAATTTTGGCAAAAGAGAAAAAACATTTAAAACATAATGTTGAATTTGTATTTTATACCTTAGAAGAGCCGCCATACTTTAGAACTGAACAGATGGGCAGCGCAGTTCATGCGAAGGCGATAGAAAAATATAAAGACCGCATTGCTGGGGTTTTTATATTGGAAATGATTGGGTACTTTGATCAGCGTAATATTCAAGAATATCCTGTGGGATTAAAACTCTTTTATCCTGCACATGGTAATTTTATTGGTGCTGTGAGTAATTTTGATTCGAATCGCTTGGGAAGTGCGTATTGTGCTGCAATGAAGCAAATGAAACGTTTGGATTGTCAAAGACTGGTTGCCCCATCATTCGTGACTGGTGTTGATTTTTCAGATCATTTGAATTATTGGAATGCGGGGATTCCTGCAATTATGATCACCGATACGGCATTTTTTCGAAATAAAAACTATCACACTAAAAATGACACAGTCGAAACTTTAAACTTACAAAAAATGAAATATGTGATTGATGGTGTTGTGTTCACGATTTTGAACATTCAATAGCGTCGCCTACTCTAAAACTAATTGTCATTAACGACACGTCATGTAATACATTCAAATGGTTAGAACTTTGACATATTTTAAGTTCTTTCGGATAAAAAAACGCAGTCACAAAGGGTAGTATGACTGCGTCTAAACACAAATCCGTCTGGAGACACAGATTTGTGTTTGAAAACCTATTCAAGCAAGCGAATGTCTCACATATTTCATATATGAGGTTATTTGGCATAATTTCAATACTGATTATGATGTAGTAACTCTATCAATTTTTAGACAAAAAAATGAGAGCCGTAGCTCTCATTTTTTTATCAGAATTTTCAAGCTGAGTGACTTAATGACGTGCAGCTTTAGCTTCATCTACCGCTTTAACAATCGGCGTTTTAACCAATGGTTTTGGCACTGAAACTAAGCTTAAAGGTAAAATCTCATCAATTGATTTTACGGCTTTGATTTCTAAACCTTCCTTAACGTTTTCTGGAATTTCAGCCAAATCACGGACATTGTCTTGTGGAATGAACACAAGTTTCACGCCACCGCGATGTGCAGCAAGCAGTTTTTCTTTTAAACCACCAATACGCATTGCACGGCCACCTAGACTGGTTTCACCTGTCATCGCGATGTCAGGACGAATTGCAATACCTGTAAACGCAGAAACAAGCGCTAATGTCAGAGCTAAACCTGCAGATGGGCCATCTTTTGGTGTTGCACCTTCAGGTAAATGCACATGAACATCCGTTTCTTCAAAACGAGAAGCTTCGATCCCCAGTTCATCTGCACGCGTACGTACAACAGTCATTGCGGTGGTAATCGATTCTTTCATCACATCGCCGAGAGAACCCGTCGTAATGAATTTACCTTTACCTTTCACTGCAGCAACTTCAATCGTCAGTAATTCACCGCCCACAGATGTCCAAGCCAGACCATTCACACGACCAACTTGAGCCTCTTCTTCAGCCATACCGAAGTCAAACTTGTGTGGGCCTAAGTAATCAGGCAGATTGCTTGAATCAACTGTGACTTGAAGATTCTTGGCTTTCTTGCTGACTGCTTCTTTCACGACTTTACGTGCAATTTTAGAGACTTCACGTTCAAGACTACGAACACCTGCTTCACGTGTATAACGCTGTACAATGTCACGAATCGCTTCTTCATGAACGGTTAATTCATTGGCACGTAGACCATTGTTCTTAATCGCTTTAGGCACAAGGTAACGATCAGCAATATTCACTTTTTCATCTTCGGTATAACCCGGCAAACGAATCACTTCCATACGATCAAGTAAAGCTTCAGGAATATTCATGCTGTTTGCAGTACAGATGAACATCACTTCAGAAAGGTCAAGATCAAGGTCTAAATAGTGGTCGTTAAACTTACTATTTTGCGATGGATCTAAAACTTCCAAGAGTGCAGAAGCTGGGTCGCCACGGTAGTCCTGTGCCATCTTGTCAATTTCGTCGAGTAAGAACAACGGGTTCTTTACGCCAACTTTTGTTAAAGATTGCACGATTTTACCTGGCATCGCACCAATATAAGTACGACGGTGACCACGAATCTCAGCTTCATCACGTACACCACCCAGTGCCATACGAACAAATTCACGACCTGTTGCTTTCGCTACAGATTCACCCAGAGAGGTTTTACCTACACCAGGAGGACCCACTAAACACAAGATTGGACCGCGTAATTTCTTCACACGTGATTGAACTGCTAAATATTCAATAATGCGGTCTTTGACATCATCTAAACCGTAGTGGTCAGTATCGAGAATATCTTGAGCTTTGTTGAGGTTAATACTCACTTTGCTCGCTTTATTCCACGGTGTGTCTAAAATCGCTTCGATGTAGTTACGCACCACAGCCGCTTCACTAGAAGCAGGTTGCATGGCTTTGAGTTTGCGGAATTCAGCTTCAGCTTTTTTACGCACATGTTCAGGTAAATCAGCTTCAGCTAAACGACGCTCAATCTCTGCAACATCATCTTCAGCACCGCCATTCATGTCAGAAAGTTCGCGCTGAATCACCTTCATTTTTTCATTCAGGAAGTATTCGCGTTGATTCTTTTCCATTTGGCGTTTTACATTGTCATGCAAACCTTGCTCAATCTGTTGTTCTTCAGACTGTTGAAGTAGGTAGGTCATGAGCTCTTGTAAATGTGCTTCGAATTGATCGTGTTCTAAGAACTTTTGCTTAATATCAATGTTCAATGGAACACGTGTAGCAACGAAGAACATCAATTGTAATAAGTCATCAATCTTCGCAGCTGCCGCAATCAATTCACGAGCATTACGTAATTTTGCTTCTGCGTATTGTGAGAACAGAACACGCAACTCTTCAAGACGGGTAGATTGAGTTGATTCATCAATCGTGATCGTCATTGGGCTAAGCGAATGTTCAGCTGATAAATATCCTTCATTTTCGATGATATTGACCAATTTTGAACGATAAATACCTTCGATTAAAACTTTAATGCAGTTTTCATCATTTTCATGATTTACAACTTGAACAATCTTCGCAACTGTTCCGTATTGGTACAGGTTATCGTGATCGATTTCTTCTGATAGAGAATCTTGTTGTGCCACCACAAATACTAAATTGTCACCGTTACGAGCTACATCAACTGCTTTAATCGATTTTTCACGGCCGACAAATAGCGCAATTTGCATGTGTGGATATACAACAACATCACGCAATGCTAATAGAGGTAATACGCTTGGGGTCTGAAGTTCTAAGTTTTCTTCATTCATAATAATATCAGTCATGAGCACTCCTAATGAGTGACAACGGTGTTGCCATACTTTTTTATAGTGATGGGTATTTTTTAAATTACAAGGGCTATATGTGATATTTATGCTGAATTTATGAGAAATGAAGTATAAATATTAAGCACAATTCATGATTTAGCTCTAAATTCGTCTAAAACGGTAAGTTTTTGATGGCGTGATTAAAATATCCAGAGGTTGATCCCAGTGACGACGGATTAGCGGTTCTGATAAATATTGAAAATTATGCGCTAGCCCTAAGCGAATCGGCTTGTATTTGGCTTGTCCTAAAGTGCGATCATAATAACCGCCACCCATGCCCATACGTGTACCACTTGCATCACATGCTAATAATGGCATGATGAGCAAATCAAGCTTTTTGACATTGTTACCACGCGCTTTTATCGGTTCTTTCATGCCGAGTCGATGATGACTAAATCGCCTATTTAAATACTGTTTAGGTGATACTCCAATCCAAACAAGTTTTTGATTCATGTTGCAAATCATCGGTAGGTAGACGTTTTTCCCAAGCGAAAAACATTTTTTGATGATCAAATCCGTTTGAATTTCGCCAAATGCATGAAGATAAAGACCGACGTTTTGAGCATGCTTAAACGCGGCGGATTCTATGATCAGTTTTAAAATATTCTGTTCAGATTGTCTTTGTTCAAAAATAGACACGCGTCGACGCTGTTGTCTTAATGTTTTACGCAATATATTTAGGTTCGCGGACATGTGTTTCTCTATGATTTTGACTGAGTCGACGTTGTAGGTTTATTCAGAATTTTTTAAAGCTTTCAGAATTGGACAACAATCTTGGCTGCTACTTTTGCATTCATCCAGCCAAGTGGCTAAACGTAATTTTAAAGATTGTAATTCTTGAATACGCTGATCAATTTTTGCTAGACGTTGTTCAATGACCTGTCTGACTTGAACGCGGTCATCAAGTTCTAAAGTGAGTAATTCTTGGATTTCACGCAGTTGTAGTCCAGCATCTTTGGCTTTTTGAATAAAGTTTAAAGTTTCAATGTCTTGCTCATTGTAATAACGATATGCCGTCGTTGATTTTGGAACACGTAATAATCCAATTCGCTGATAGTAGCGAATCGTTTCCATATTCATATCACAATGTTTTGCAAGCTTTCCGATGGTGAGCATCATTGATCTCCTAAAAGGCTTGACTCTGTACTTAGGTACAGACTTTATGCTAGCACAAATGATAAATGAATAAAGGTGATCGTTATGACTGAGCAACAAAAACCTTCATGCTGTTCGAAAAAGTCTGATCAAGAAACGACGCAATCTGAACAGATTGTGGAAGTGATTGATATTGATCCCGTATGTGGGATGAAAGTCGATGAGAATTCACCACATTTTATTCATTGGAGTCAAAGGAAATATTTATTCTGTGGTCTTGTTTGCAAAGAAAAGTTTGAATTACAGCCCAATAGCTATATTAATGAAATAGACTATAAAAAAGTAAGTAGCAATCCTTTTGAGCACAATATGCCTTTTGAGCATGTCAACCATTCGGATCAATCTGAAACAACTCAGAATATTCAATCATGTTGTTCATCATCTAAAAAGTATGAACAAGCTTCTAAAATTAAAAGTCTTATACGTTTAGATCCATCATGCTCATTTAAAGCGATTGATCCTGTTTGTGGCATGACGGTGACCAATCCTGAAAAGCCACAGGCTGAATATCAAGGTACAACTTATTATTTCTGCAATCCGAAATGTTTAGAAAAGTTTGTTGCCAATCCAAACCAATATTTAACGTCGTTTGAAAGTTCATCATGCTGTGATGCTAAGACTCAAAAAAAACAGACTTATTTTGAACAGACCTCTCAAACTTCAAGTTCATGTTGTGCAATTGAACCTCCAAAACTAATACCCACTGCATCTACGGGCTGTTGTGGTGGTGTGCATGTCGTGACTGATAGTGAATCTGAAGTTGATCCTGTCTGTGGTATGACAGTTTCCACTTCAACGGATCTAAAGACAGATTATCAAAATCAGAACTATTATTTTTGCAATCCGTCATGTCTATCAAAGTTTAAGAATGATCCTGAACCGTATTTGATTCCGATGGATCAGCGAGCACAGCCCGAAGGAATGGATGATGTACTGTTTACTTGTCCGATGGATCCGGAAATTGTACAAAAAGGGCCGGGTACATGTCCGATTTGTGGCATGGCACTTGAACCCATGCAACCGAGTTTAGATGATGGGCCGAATCCTGAGTTGGTTGATTTTAGCCATCGGTTTTGGATGACCTTGCCACTTACTTTACTGGTTTTTGTTTTGGCAATGGGTTCACATATTCATGCCTTTATCTCACCGCATATTCAACCGTGGATTGAATTGGTGTTGAGTATTCCAGTGGTGCTATGGGCAGGTAAGCCATTTATTGAGCGTTGTTTTACTTCATATAAAACCCGCAATTTAAATATGTGGAGTTTGATCGGTGTCGGCATATTAGCTGCATTTATTTACAGTGTAGTGGCGACCATTTTCCCATCTCTGATTCCGATGGAAGCAAAAACAGGACATGGTGTCGCAGTCTATTTTGAAGCTGCATGTATGATTGTGTCATTAAGTTTGCTTGGACAAATCATGGAGCTGAAAGCGCGTGCCAAAACAGCAGACTCTTTAAAAGCCTTGCTTAAACTTCAACCGAGTACAGCCAAACGAATTGAAAATGGTCGAACCATTCAAGTCAATATTGATCAGATTCATCAAGGTGATATTTTACTGATTGCGTCAGGTGAACAGATTCCATTGGATGGAATCGTGGTTGATGGACAAACCCACATTGACGAATCAATGATGACAGGTGAGCCACTTCCTGTTAAGAAAATGCTTAACGATCCAGTGATTGGTGGAACGGTCAACCAACAGGGCAGTATTCAAATACGAACCACGGCTATTGGTCAAAACACCACACTAGCCAAAATGATTCAGACCGTCGCAGATGCACAACGTTCAAAAGCACCTTTGCAGCGAATGGCGGATGTGGTTGCTAAATATTTTGTGGTGACTGTACTGATGATCAGTGTTTTAACTTTTGTCGCTTGGATGATCTTTGGTCAGGCTCAGTTTGATTTAGCATTGATGTGTGCTGTTGCTGTACTGATTATTGCTTGTCCATGCGCACTAGGTTTAGCTACACCAATGTCTGTCATGGCAACCACAGGACGCGCAGCCCAAAAAGGGGTTTTATTTAAAGATGCTGAAGCGATTGAGGCTTTGAGTAAAGTAAATACCTTGATTATTGATAAAACTGGGACATTGACGGAAGGTAAGCCAAGTTTAAAAGAAATCAAATTGTTAACTGATGATGTACAACCCATTCAAGTCGAAACATGGATTGCTTCAATTGAACAATATTCAAGTCATCCGATTGCCAAGACCCTAACGAAACTTGTACCTGAGGATCAGTTATTAAGTATTCAAGACTTTGAAGATGTTTCTGGTTTTGGTGTGAAAGCTAAAGTTGATGGTCAATGGTTATATGTGGGAAGTCAAAAACTCATCGAAACTATGGGATTATCACTCAATGATTCGTTGATACAGCAACTTGATCAACAACGCCGTGAAGGTAATGTGATGAGTTTTATTGCCAATGATCAGCAAGTTTTAGCGTATATCTCAATTCATGATGCGATCAAACACAATGCAAAAGCAGTCATTCACCAATTATTGAGCGATGGTGTAGAAGTGGTTATGGCAACAGGTGATCATGAGCAAAATGCTTCAGTCGTTGCTGAAACCTTGGGGATTCAACAGGTCTTTGCCAATTGCACACCACAAGATAAATTAGAGCTTGTAAAAAAATTCCAAGCCGAAGGAAAAGTGGTTGCCATGGCAGGAGATGGAATTAATGATGCGCCTGCATTAGCCCAAGCCAATATCGGGATTGCTATGGGTAATGGCACTGACATTGCCAAACAGACTGCACAAATCACGTTGGTGAAAGGTGATGTGCGTGGTGTGGCAGATGCGATTCACATGGCAAAACTTGGTGTTAAAAATATGAAGCAAAACCTTGCATTCTCATTTCTCTATAATGGTTTAGGCGTGCCAGTCGCAGCGGGAATTTTTTACCCCCTTACAGGTTTATTGCTTACGCCCATGATTGCTGCCATTGCGATGTCCTTGAGTTCTTTATCTGTCGTGATCAATGCATTGCGATTAAATAAATCTTAAATACATAGATAACGTTTAAGCAGCTTCGGCTGCTTTTTTTAATAACAAAATAATGCCATTGATCATTTAAAATGATTAACCGACTAAAGGAAAGCGAACTTAAGAGGCTTATTTATAAATATAAATTACATGGAGCATTAGATTTTCGACTCCTATGGTTTAATCGCCTGATTCTGTAAGCTACTGAGTCATTGGTTTAAAGTTTTAATTAATTTAACTTAATAAACATAACATGTTTGAATAATAAAAATGCTTTAGGAAAAGGATTCCTTATGAAGAATAACATCGAAGTATTACGTCACTTGGCAGTGCTCACAACAATCGCATCAACAACGTTTATTACTCAACTCATTTATGCTGCGCCTAAATTAGATTTGTCACTTTCTGCTCATTCAACCGCTAAAGTTAAAACGCTATTGAATAATCCACAGACATGGAAACAAATTCCAAAAGAAGTGACCCTTTGCATTTATTCACCGAATGGTGCAAATGGAGAGGCTTTTGATCAAGCGACCAGTTATATCAGTGAACTCCCAAGAATATCTCAAGTTGCTAAAGACTTTGGGGTAAATATGAATATTACACGCCCTTCAAAATTACAAATGAAGATTGATCTCGATTATCCAAAGTTGAAACAAAAAGCATCCACTGAGGTCAATTTAAAAGTTTATACCGATGAGCGTGTGCTTACAGAAGACTTCAGAAGTAAACGCTGTGATGGTGCAGGAATCAGTAATATTCGTGCGCGTCAATTTAATAAATTTGTGGGGAGTATTGATGCGATCGGTGCAGTCCAAAATTATAAACAATTGACGCAAGTGATTCAGCTTTTAGCTCGCCCAGAATTTGATAATAAGATGGTGAATCGTGACTATGAAGTGGTGGGTATTGTACCTTTAGGTGCGGCGTATATCATGGTGAATGATCGCCGTATTGATACTTTACCGAAAGCTGCGGGTAAAAAAGTTGCAGTAATGGGCTTTGATGCGACACAAAAAAAACTGGTTCAAAATGTCGGTGCGCAACCTGTAACCGTTGATTTAACATCGGTTGGTGGGAAATTTAATAATCGTGAAGTGGATATTATGGCGGCACCTGGGATTTTATTTGATCCCTTAGAACTGCATCAAGGCATGCAAGACAAATCAGGAAAAGTGTTCGGTGCAATTATTCGTTTTCCATTGGTTCAAGTGACTGGGACGCTGATCATGCATCGTAATAAATTCCCTGCTGGTATGGGACCGATTGCTCGTGAGCTGATCTCTAAGCAACTGACACCTGCTTTTCAATTTGTCGATAAAATGGAAAAAGACATTCCTAAAAAATATTGGATGGATATTCGTGAAGCAGAAAAGCCCGGTTATTTGAAAATTATGCGAGAAGCGCGAATTCAAATGATCAAAGAGGGCTATTATGACCCTGCGATGATGACTATTTTGAAAAAGGCGCGTTGTGCTCAGTTCCCAGCGAATTTCGAATGTGCTTTAAAAGATGAATAATCGAAAATGAGATTGATATAAATTTTAATTTAAAATACAAATCGTAATTATAAAATTAATCTGTTTTAACAATTAAGTGTATTCACGTATATTTATTGCACAGGAAAGTTGGAGTCAAACTTGGACTTTCTAAACAATTTTTATGAGGATACAGGCAGATGAGTAAATTAGTTGTGGCAGTAGCATTGGTTGTAACTTTAACAGGCTGTGCACATAACCCGAGTTTCTATGAAGAAACACGTAAGATGGATAACAGCTTGCATAACCAATCAATGGGTTGACGAATTGTGAATGTAATCAAGGAAGGTAAACTGAGAGCATCTATTTTTATAGGTGCTTTTTTTATGCTCAATTGAATCGGATACTTAAGAGTAGGAATATAAAAATCGTTAATAGATGACGATGAACTAAATTTGGAATAATGCAAAATATTTAAATTGGATAAAACTAAATTTTTTAATAGATTTTTTATATTTTAAATTATTTTTTGATTAAACAGTTTAATAAGAAAATAAACACTCCGAAGATGCCGCTGCATGTCGTTACCCTGAACCCGATGAGTTCAAGGTGGACGCGACGTATACTTGCTGGGTTTCCTGCACGAAGGCAGGCATACACTCTAAATACACAGAACGCATCCGGGGATATAAGTATCGGCAGGGATATAGACTCACTGGCGAACACCTCAGAGATAAACCAAGTATATATCATCAAGGATGATTGGCAAATCTTAACTTGGACTTAGGCTGTCAAATGCAACTGAATTTGATCTATTTGCATAAAGAAAAAGCAGTTTTTATACTGCTTTTTCAACATCTTCCAGAATCACACTTAAAAGTCGTTCACAGTGCGCGTATTCTTGTAAGGATTTGTTCATGCTAAGCACTTCTTGCATCAGCTCAAGTGCAACCATGATTACCAATTTGTTGTGTTCAACATTTGGCGCTTTACGACGAAATTCTTGAAACTTTTCATTGAGTAGATCACCTGCACGTTCCAAATCTGCTTTTTTATCAGCAGTGGTCGATAAACGAAAAGATTGTTCGATTAAACGTAACTCGACTGTGACTAATTCAGACATGCTTAAGCTTCCTCATTGGGTTCAGTAGGATGAGCAAGTTGTTGAATCTCTTGCGCATGATGATCTTGCTCAGTACCTAGAATCGCAAGACGCTGAATAATGGCTTCAACTTTTGCTTTGGCATGTTCATTTTTTTGGACTAGACGTGTACGTTCAGCCTGTAATGCTTGAATTTCCTGCTGAGCTTGGCGTTGCTCACCCAAAATCTTTTCTTTCACCACACGCAGTTCGTTTCGCTCAGCTAAAATTTCTTGGAAACGATTTTTAAGATCAGTACAACTTTTCTCTAAACGTCCATAACGTTCAGCCAAAGCGGTTGAATCGGTATTGAGCTGATTAAAAGAAGTCTGTAATTGGCTTAATTTTTCCGTGAGATTATCTGCTTCATCTTGTTTTTGTGTGATGATGCTGTTTTTTTGCACGATTTGCGAGAAATGTTGTTCCTCACTACGCTGTTTTTCTTGTAGTAAGGTTGCATTTTGACTCTCAACGTCATGCAGACGCGTTTTGAGCGTATTGATGTGCGCCTGTAGACGCTGTAATTCTTCTAACATAACGAGGTCGCGTAGATTCGTAATCAAAGGTAATATATACAGAAGTATAGAGATTGGAAAAGCGAATGCAAGACGATATTTCAGGTTGGTTAGATTGGAATCAACATTTTAGTTCAATTGAGGAGATTTCAAGTCCAAGTGAGTTACATGGGCTTTTAACTGGTATTGTTTGTGTAACGCAATCGCCTTCACGAGAAGAATGGCAACAAATCTTAACGACGCTCGCTGTGCCAGAATTGACAGATGAAGCATTGGACTTGTTGGTGCAAGAAGCTGAAGATGTTTCACATGCCTTATCGGATGATGAATTAGACTATTTACCGATCCTACCAGATGACACGCATGCACTGGATGAACGCGTTCAAGCGCTTGCTGATTGGTGCGCGGGTGTCGTTCTCGGCTTTGGTTTGGCTTCAGGTCAAATCCGTGCAGATGAAATTGAATTGATTGAACATCTGCAAAATGTTGCTGCCGTTGAGTTCGAAGAATCGGATAACGATGAAGAAGGCGAACAGAGCTATGAAGAACTCTATGAATTTGTTCGTCTGATTCCTGTAAGCCTTGCACTTGGACGCTCTAAGATTGACGTTTCAGAAAGTACTTTGTTGAAAAAAGTGAAAAGCAACTCAGCTAAAAAAACGGATATTAATGTCGTTGAGATGTTTACCCCGAGTCGTTTGAGCTAAATTGCATTGTAAATAATGAATAGATAGATTCATTTCTAAAATGATGAAATAAGTTCAAATTGCTGTCTGTTGATGTTTGCATGTAAGGTGTAAACATCAACCTCATATTCATCTAGAAAAGCCATATAACAATGAAATTAACTCAAGTAGATTTTCAAGACCGTCGTGATCGTTTAGCTGAAACGATGGGACCGAACAGTATTGCAATCATTGAAACTAGCCAAGAGGCAATGCGTAATCGTGATGCAGACTATAAATATCGTACCGATAGCAGTTTCTTTTATTTAACGGGATTTGCTGAGCCTGAAGCTGTTGCGGTGATTGAAACTTCAGAGAATGGTGAAGAATATACCTATAGTCTATTTTGCCGTGAACGTAACCGTGAAATGGAAATCTGGAATGGTTATCGAGCTGGTGTAGATGGTGCGGTAGATGATTATGATGCAGATGAAGCTTATGCGATTGATCTGCTGGATGAAGAAATCATTCAAAAACTACTGAATAAAGAAAAATTATTCTATCGCATCGGACATCGTGCAGAGTTTGATGCACGCGTAGCGAAGTGGGTCGTTGAAGCCAATGGTGAGTCTCGTAAGGGCACAACAGCGCCTACACAAATAATTCAATTAGATCGCATCGTTGACGAAATGCGTTTGCATAAAGACGCTGAAGAAATACAATTGATGCAAATCGCGTCAGATATTAGTGCTGAAGCGCATACCCAAGCGATGAAAGCAGTACGTCCGGGTATGATGGAATATGCACTAGAAGCTGAACTGAATTATATCTTCGGTAAAAATGGTTGTGTACCGTCATATAACAGTATTGTTGGGGGTGGTGCAAATGGCTGTATTTTACATTATGTTGAAAATAACAAACCATTGAAAGATGGGGATTTGGTCTTGATTGATGCTGCATGTGAATATGAGTTCTATGCATCAGATATTACCCGTACTTTCCCTGTGAATGGCAAATTTAGTCCTGAACAAAAAGCGCTTTACCAAATCGTTTTAGAAGCGCAAATCGCAGCGATAGATGCTGTGCGTATTGGGAACTCTTATAAAGAACCACACAACGTTGCGGTGCGTATTTTGGTTCAAGGTCTACTTGATCTTGGCATTATGCAAGGCGATCTTGATGAGATCATTGAAAAGGAAAGTTTCCGTCAGTTCTACATGCATGGCACAGGGCATTGGCTTGGTATGGATGTGCACGATGTCGGTTCATATAAGCAAAACGGTGAATGGCGTACTTATGAAGAGGGTATGGTCGTGACTGTAGAGCCTGGTCTTTATATTGCACCTGATGATGAAACAGTTGATGCGAAATGGCGTGGTATAGGCATACGTATTGAAGATGATATTGTTGCCACTAAAAATGGTCCATTGAATCTAACCGTTAAAGTTGTCAAAACTATTGAAGAGATTGAAGCGTTGATGGCAACAGATGGTTAGTAGTTGATGTGAAAAGCCGATTAAACAGTCGGCTTTTACGTACAATAACAATAATGGGATTTAAAAATGCAGACACCATGCGCATTTAAAAAAATAATTAGCATTTTTATTGTTGTTCATATCTTATTAGCTTGCTCAGAAACCAGTAAAGATCATATTCCTAAGGAAGGCGAAATAGTGACATGGAAGATAACACAAGGTGCTGAGTTGATCATACATACGCAGCTAAGAGAGCGATTGGTATATTCTGATGAATTTAAAAAATCTATTTACTATAGACCACAAGATGAAAATTATTTGGGGCAATTCCCCATTGATTTTAAGCCACCTTTATCTAAAAAAATTACAAAACAGCAAGCACTTCATACACCCTTAAGCAAGGGGAGTCTTAGTTTTAATCTCATGTTAAATGGTTCGAATGTTCAGGCAAAGGGTTATAAAGATTTACGATTGAGTGATTTGGACCATCCCGATCAGGTGAGAGTGGAACTAAAAAATAGAGAATTAAATTTTGATTTTCTAGATACAACAGCAACAATTTTTCAGCAATATAAAGCCAATACACCACATTACGATGTGAACAATTCACGCGCTTATGGATTGGAATGCTATAAAGACTTGGAATTAAAACACACCCTTTGCTTCGGAAAATCTGAAAATAAAAGAATATCTGGGATTATATTTAAACTTTACGATCATAATGTAATCGCAAGCTCTACTGAACCAATGTATGGTGCGATTAAGCTGAACTGGCAACTCGATCTTAAAAATTTAAAATATTGGAGGGAAATCGATCGAAATATTTGGCGTTTATTGGAGGCATGGAATATTGCGCCTGATGAGCTTAATGATAATAAACGCTATCAAGATAAACATAAAAAAGGGGATGTAGTGGTTTGGCAAGTTACACCATCACTCCTTTTTAAAGCCAAAGTTGGGGAAAGGATAAAAACAGTCTATAAATATCCAGCAGAAAGCTATTTTCTTGGGCAATTTTTTATTGATGATCAACCAAATAAACGACAAATATTGAGTTCCGATCAAATAGAAAATGCATCAGATTTTCAGCATCCATTACAGTTTAATTTACTCTTGAATGGGGCCAAGAATATCCCTATAAACGATTACCATCACAAAGTCTTTCCGAATCAAGTAAAAGTCAACGTCCATAATTTGGACGGACTTGATTCAGTTGATAAAAAAATCAAGCAAACCCCAAGAGAATGGATAGACTATCTTAGGGGGGGAGGTTATGAAAAAAATCCTAAGCTTTCAAAGGAATATGATCTTGAGTGTTATTCACGTCATCTACCTGATTATTTAGCACCATCGGATCAATGTATTGCAAAAACGTCAATCAAAGGTCAATCATTCGAATTTCTTTTAAAAAGACATAAGAATTTATATAACCAAATTATTGTAGAAGCCGATATTGAAACTGCCCTTTATCCTTTGACTAAGGTTTCATGGGTTGCAACGGAGGATCATATGAAAGATTGGAAAACAATTGACGAAAATATTTGGCGACTTTTAAAAATTTGGGATGTTACATCTAGGTAGTTTGACAATACTATTGGCATAGTATGTTTGAGTTAATCTAATATAAAAAGGTCGAGCCTTGATGTAAGATAAAACCAATACAGGTTTTAAGTATTTCGACATTTAGAATCGAATACACAAATAAGGAAGTAAGCATGCAACAAGAGGTGATCATCGTTGGCGGTGGAATGGTTGGACTCAGTTTGGCACTGATGCTCAGTAAAGCCAATATTCAAGTGAAACTTCTAGAAGCAATCAAATATCCAAATTACGATGATGAAAATCTTGCTCCATATCACTCAAGTTTTGATGCTCGAAACAGTGCTTTGTCACGCCGTACAGTCCAAATTTACCAAGAACTCGGACTGTGGAATGCATTACAAGAACACGCAACGCCCATTTTAGAAGTCAACATCACAGAACAAGGCAGTTTTGGTAAGGCGCGCTTAAAAGCAGCGCAAGAGAAAGTCGAAAGCTTTGGACAAGTGATTGAGAATGCTTGGCTTGGTCGCGTGCTATTAGCTGAAGTTAAAAAGCAGTCATCGATCGAGTTGATTGATGGCTTACAAGTGACATCACTCACCCAAGATTCAGACCTCGCTTATATCGAAGCTGTTCGAAATGGTCAAAAACTTGAATTACAAACCAAATTAGTCATCGCAGCCGATGGTCGAGACTCTTTCTGTCGTAAAGCACTGGGTATTGGTGCATCAGAACATGACTATGATCAAGTGGCGATTGTGACGACAGTTCAAACATCAAAGCCCCATGATCATGTAGGATTTGAACGTTTCAGTTCACTTGGTCCACTCGCACTATTACCACTACCCGGAGAATATCGCCGTTCAGTGGTTTGGCCAGTACCGAAAGGAACAGAGGGTGAATGGCTTGGTGAAGAAAATGATCAGCATTTCTTAGATGCACTTCAAGAAACTTACGGTGATCGCGCAGGAAAATTCCAAAAAACAGGCAAGCGTTTCAGCTTCCCACTTTCTCAAGTACTTGCAGAAAAACAAGCGATTGGACGTGTAGTGCTGATGGGTAATGCGGCACATACGATTCATCCAGTCGCAGGACAGGGCTTTAACTTGTGTATGCGCGATGCTCATGTGCTTGTACGATATCTGACAGAACAACTTGAAAAAAATGCTGATTTAGGTGAAGCATCCGTACTTCAAGCCTATGAACAAGCACGATTGAAAGATCAACAACGCGTGATTAAATTCTGTGATTCCGTGGTTCGTGGCTTCAGTAATCAAAACCTACTTCTCAGATTCATTCGAAATATGGGCTTAATGTGTTTTGAAAATATACCGGGTATAAAGCCACTCGTTGCCAACTATGCGATGGGGTTAAAGTCATGACAAATACTCAATCAGCCTTAAAAGAGGTTGTCATTATTGGTGGTGGCTTGGTGGGTGGTTTAACTGCATTGCTTTTAGCAGAAGGTGGTGTACAAGCAACGGTGTTGGATGCTGCCCCAATTTTAGATGAAGCATCGGTACTTCAAATTGCCAATCCACGCGTATTGGCGCTGAGTCAAGCAACCATTCATTTACTTAAAACGGTTCAAGTCTGGGACAAAATTCAACGTCACATGCCCTACACAGGCATGCAAGTGTGGAACAAAAATGGTTATGGTGAAATTAACTTTGGTGAAGAGTCTACACAATTTCCAAGTGTTGAAAATAGCTTAGGGTCAATGGTTGAACCGAGTGTGCTCAATCTCGCGATTCAACAACAAATGTTAGCTGTCGTGAAAGACTATCGCACTCAAGTTAAAGTGGTACGGATTGAGCGCGGTGTAAAGTGTTGGATCGTCAAACTTGCTGATGGCACTGAGCTGAAAACCAAGCTACTCATCGGTGCAGATGGTGCAAATTCATTTGTGCGAGAGCAAGCGTATATCGATATAGATGTACTGGATTATAAACAAGCAGGTTTAACCTGTGCGATTCGTACAGCACAACCGCACTTGCATGTGGCACGTCAGATTTTTCTACCTACAGGACCTTTGGCATATTTACCCATGGCGAGTTTAAATGCAGAACAAGAGGGACATTGGCAGTCGATCGTTTGGACTTTGCCAGATGACTATGCGGAAGAGTATGCCAACCTAGATGATGCTGAATTTACAGCATTATTGACACGTGAAAGTCACCACATGTTAGGAGAGGTGTTAGAAGCAACGCCACGTGCACAGTTCCCATTAAAAGCACGAGCAGCACAGCGATATGTTCAAGATGGACTAGCCTTGGTGGGTGATGCAGCGCATGTGATTCATCCACTTGCTGGGCAAGGCGTAAATATTGGCTGTTTAGATGCAGCCATTTTGTGTGATGTGTTATTGCATGATCTTAAGCGAGGCGTTTGGGCACATGAACAGACCTTAAAGCGCTATGAGCATCAACGTAAAATTCAGAATGAAGCCATGATGCATGGCATGTCAGCCATTGGATGGTTGGAAACCACCGAATTATTTCCAGTGGTTTGGGCGAGAAATTTTGGTTTGAAGCAAGTTGAGCAGCTGCCTATTTTTAAAACGCGCTTTATGCAACAAGCTAACGGTTTATCAGTACTTAAAAATACTCGTTATCAAGCCTAATGGGTCGAAAATAAATGTCTGGATTAAATTTGCTCAATCATTAATACTTTTTTACGAATTTGATTGATAAGTATACAAATCAAGTGGCTGAGACTCTAGTCGAAATCGTAATAGCTTGCTACATTCCTCATTAAATCGAACCTGATTTATCTGGGTTGCTATGGGTGTCATTAATGGGGAGTTTAAAATGACAGATTCAAATGATTTTGATGATAACGAAGATAACGTTGTTGATGATGATGAATCTCAAGCTGCCGAAAAAGGTGCAGCTATAAGTGATTCAATTGTTTCTGATGCCGATGTTGCTGAAGCAGAAACCTTAACGATCACAGCGAAATTAAAACAGCGTCAAGCTTTAGAAGATGAAGTTGCTGCTTTTCTAGCGCGTGGTGGACAGATCAAAGAAGTTCCTCCAGACGAGAGTGCACGAGATTAAAACAGATAGTCTGTATGGCATGAACGTTTTTAGCGTGCATTAAAAAAGCATCACATCAGTGATGCTTTTTTTCTTGAAAATTTAAATAAAATATCTCAACCAATGAATAGTCATAAAAAAAATTGAGTCAAATGAGATGTAATTTCTAATCATCATCGGCTTGAGCAGTCAATTCTAATGCACGTTGATAGGCAATTTTCTTTTTAATCCCCGTCAAATCAGCCGCAAGTTGTGACGCAGCCTTAACAGATAAATCTTGCAGTAGACGAAGCAATAATTTATCTAACTCTTCTTGCTCCATGTCCTTTTCTTCTGCTGCACCCGCGATCACCAGTACAATTTCACCTTTTTGTTGATTACGATCACTTTCGATAAATGCATGTAATTCAGCCAAAGTCATCTTTTTGATGGTTTCAAATGTCTTGGTAATTTCACGAGCAAAACCTACTGCGCGTTCCCCACCAAATACATCGACCATGTCTTTAACAGAATCCAAGATGCGATGAGGTGCTTCATAAATAATCATGGTATGCATGTTATTTTTCAATCTATTTAACTGAATCAAACGCTGTGATTGCTTAGAAGACAAGAAACCTTCAAAGCTAAAATGGTCACTGGGTAAACCAACTGAACTGAGTGCTGCAATGGCTGCACATGCTCCCGGTACAGGAGTAACACGGATGCCATGCTCTTGTGCGGCACGAACCAGTTTAAAACCTGGATCGCTAATCAATGGCGTGCCTGCATCACTGACAAGCGCAACATTCTCACCATTTTTTAGTTTTTCGATAATTATATCAATTTTGTTACTTTCATTGTGATCATGACACGCGGTCAATGGAGTTGCGATATTATAGTGTTTCATTAAAAGAGCAGACTGACGTGTATCTTCAGCTGCAATAAGTGCGACAGACTTTAAAACTTCAATAGCGCGATAGGTCATGTCGTCTAAGTGCCCAATCGGGGTTGCTACTACAAATAACTGAGCACTCATAGGTTTTCTCCATGGTGGATAAATTGAACAATAAAAAAAGTTTGTTTTGCTTAGGGTTGCTTGGAATGATGATCCAAGCTCAAGCGGAGGTTTTGGTTATTTTACCTGAATCAGGGCCTATGGCGCGAGCAGGGAACAGCATTAAACTGGGGATTGTGTCTGCACAACAGTCATCCAATAGTAAAATACCGCTTAAATTTGTAAATTCTGATCGTAAAACGATCAAAGAGTTGTTGAGATCAAATGTTAATCGAAATACTAAAATGATTATCGGACCGTTAGCACGCCAAGATGTTGAACGCTTAATTCAAGAAAATCCAAAGCGACCGGTCTTGGCGCTTAATGAGGTTGAAATGTCTCATCCTAATGTATGGCAGTACAGTTTATCAAAGGATGCTGATGCGGATGCATTGGTGAAAGTGCTTGAGAAAGACAAAATTAAAAATATCTATGTGATTCGCGAAAAAGGAACAGAAGCGGGAACCTTAAGCTTCGTCAATGCACTCTATAAAAAATACTCAAGTCATGTGTCGATCGTAGATCAAGTCCCTAAAATAAAATCTAAAGATGGGATACTACTTTTGGGAAGTAATGCTTGGATTAATTCCTTGAAAGGATTACCCACTTCCAATCTCTATGTTCAAGCGATTTCAATTGAAGATAGTCAACCGATTCCATTGGGTGTGAAATTTTGTGATGTACCGGCCGTCTATCAAACCAAATGGCCGGATGTGATTAATGTCTATAAACAAAATCCTACCACATTAGCATTCCAGCGTTTATATGCGTTTGGAGGAGATGCATGGCATATTGCAGAGCAATTAGTATTAAACCCGAATGTTAAAAATTTAAGTTTTCAAGGTCGGACGGGTTTGATCAATATTGGCAGTGATCGTGTTGAACGATTACCCACCTGCTTTGAAAAAACCAAAAAAGGTTTGGTTGCAATCTAAATTTGGGTAAGTGGAGCTTACTATTAATCGCCAACTGAGAGGTCATGGCTTAAGCATTTTTTGAATGAGGTCAACCTAAATAAAAGATTGTGATCATTATGCAAAGTCTACAATTAGAGAAAACACCTAAACTTCAATCCACGGCTAAATGTTTGGGTGTTTGGGCAGAACAGCAGGCTAAAACAATCTTGATTGAAGACCAATATCAGATTATTGCAACCAATTATCATTCACAGTATGGCGAGATTGATCTCATTGTGATTAAGGATCAAAGCTTAGTTTTTGTTGAAGTCAAAGCACGTAGCCTGACTCGACATGGCACTGCCAATGAAGTTATTACCTTGTCAAAGCAACGCAAAATTATTAAAACGGCACTGGTATTTATCAGTGAAAATGAACGATTTGAACAGTTTTATTATCGTTTTGATGTAATTTGTTTTGATTTCAATCAACAAATTGCAAAAAATCTACAGCAAGACTTTTCTAAGTTGGCGTATGATCAACAGTGGATTGAAAATGCATTTACATTGGATGCAGACTTGATTAATCTATAATTTGTAATTAGATCAGTCATTTAAATTAAAGAATATTGAGTTTCACGAGGAGACTTGCTGAGTGTTTAGCCGTATTGTAGTAACAATGATGTGTGTTGCAAGCCTTTCAGGTTGCGCGAGTTTTATTTCAAGCGGTACAGGTGCTGAGCCTGTCGGTGTTTCAAGCGGAACGCGTTCGCTTGGTCAGGTTTTTATCGATTCTTCAATTGAACGTACTGCAAAGATTAATCTTTATAAATTGGATGCACGTTTTAAGCAGTCGCGTGTCAATGTCAACAGTTTTCACAGTAACGTGTTGTTGACAGGCCAAGTTCCAGATGCACATTTAAAACAATTGGCTGAAGATAATGTCCGTGCAATGAGTGATGTAAAAACCATTCACAACTATATCACTGTTGGTAATCAAGTGAATTACACCACGATTATGCAGGATGCTACCGTGACGGCGAATACACGTGGTCTGATCATGCGTGCGCCTGTTGTGGCTGAAAGTAAAGTATTAGTCCATACAGAAGATGCTGTGATGTATGTGATGGGACGTTTAAATAACGCCGAAGAAAATGACTTGAATACGGTGCTTCAACAAGTAGGTAATGTCCAAAAAATTGTGACTTTGATTGATAATGTTGAACAACAAAGTACCGCAAATGGCATTCAATCTGCTTCTTTTACAACACCAATGGTCGGTGGGGCACAAACTCAACCTTTAGAGCAGACTCCAGTTGCCATTGATCCAGATGCAGTTGAGCCAAATGTCCAACCCTAAAATCAAAGTACTAAAAGAGCGATTAGGAAATAAATTCAAGCCTCAACTTGAGTTTGTTCAACGTAAAATTGAAAACTTTCGCCCTTACGATTTGGGTGGTTTAGCGATCAATGGTCTTACTCCAAAGAAAGGCTATCAGATTCGTCCTAACATTGCCTATGGACTAGAGCCACGTCAACAGTTGGATTTGTACGTTTCAGATCATGCTCAATCTAAGTCTCTGATTGTTTTTGTGCATGGTGGGGCATGGAGTCGTGGCGATAAGAGTTCTTATAAGTTTGTGGGGGAAGCTTTTACTCGTTTCGGACATGATGTAGCGGTCATTAACTACCATTTAGCCCCTGACCATATTTTTCCAAGCTATGTTGATGATTTGGTGGTTGCACTCAATTATCTAGATTCAAATCAAGATAGACTGGGTATATCGACGTCCAATATTATTATGATGGGACATTCAGCTGGGGCATTTAATATTGCATCACTGATTTATCATCCTAAAGCGGTTGAGTTTAAAAATAAGCAAAATATTAAAGCACTTATCGGGATTTCTGGACCTTATCATTTTGACTACAAAGGAGATGCTTTATCAGAGCATGCTTTTGACCAGACTGTTCATTATCAGCAAGTGATGCCGTATTATTTTGTTGATCAAAATCCGATTCAGCATTATCTATTATTGGCAGAGCAGGATAAATTGGTTAAGAACAGCAATACCTATGATTTAGAAAAGCAGTTAAAAGCTTGTGGAAATCACTGTGAAGTGATTACGATTCCCAAAACAGGACATGTTTCGATCATGGGCAGTATCTCGAGTTTATTTAGTCCATTCTTTAAAACCAGACAAACCATTTTAGATGCGATAGAGCAATCACTGAAATAAAAAAGCTTATAACAATAAAAAGAGAATCAGGTTGCAACGTGATTCTCTTTTTTTATTTTTACTCTTATTTGGGTTTTAATCTGAATGCATTGATGTGTTATGAATCACATGCTGAATCATGGCATGCGCGATACTACCTGCAAAGGGAATTTCAGGAAGTTGATCAAATTTGAAGAATTGTGCATCACTAATTTCTTCTTCTTGAAGATTGATTTCACCTGACGCATATTCAGCTTTAAATGCAATCATGAGGTTGCTTGGAAAAGGCCAAGGTTGGCTTGAAAGATATTGGATATTTTTCAGGTTTAGACCAATTTCTTCTGCTGTTTCACGCGCTACCGCTTCTTCAAGCGTTTCACCCACTTCTACAAATCCTGCAATCAATCCGTACATATTGGATTTATTTTTTGCATTTTTGGCCAATAATATTTCATTGTCACCACGTGTAATGACGGTAATTACACAAGGCTGAACACGAGGGTATTGATGATAACGACAGGCTGGACAAACCATCGCATATTCAGAAGTATGGACTTCAGTTTCAGCACCACAATGGCTACAGAATTTATGATTTCTACGCCATTCTAACAGTTGGATCGCACGACTAGCTTGCTCAAACTCATGTTTGGTCCATTGCGTGATCAACTGTCGAATCGGGACAAGCTGATAGCCTTCAGGAATCGCTTCTTCAATATGCAAATCTCGGGCGATGACTTGTTCATCCGAGATAAAATGCAGGTCGTCTGCAAGCTTTTCGACTTTTGGTAGTTGAAAATTTTCATCTACCAAAAGCTGTTGTTGCTTAAAGATATAAGCAATCGAGAGTTCTTTACACATTAAGCAGAGGCTTTTAAGTTTTGGCTACTAGTCAGGGCAATATCAAACATTTTTTGAATAATGGGTTGCTTATTCCGGATATTTTCAATCAGAATTTCTACACTTGCAAGTACATCGAGTAAGCGTTCAACTTGAGGTTTAGTCAGTGTTGACTCTTTCGCTATTTCGGCTTTCAAGAAGCTTTCACTATTGAGTAATGCAGTTTGACCATCTTTTGCGCTAAGGAAAAGTAATGCACCGCTAATTTCTTTAAATTGCGCTGGAATATTTTCAAGGCTCGTCGCTTGAGGATCTTGTAAATAATTCAACAGTATTGTGCTTGACTCTTCAACTAACGTTTTGGTTTGTGTTAATAATGCATCATGTGCTTCATCTAAACGATCTAATGAAATTTGCATGTTATTGACACGAAGCTGCAGGCGGCTAGAAGTAAAGTTACGCTCCAAAATGCCAATTGAATTCATTGCAGATAAAATACTATTCATCAATTGCTGTGCAAATTGTTGATTATTTTGCATATTGTCTTGCGTTAAATTTTCAGCTTGAATTTTCAATTCAACAAATGCTTCATTCAAATTCATCACTTTAAACACATTTGCTAAATTAAACAGTTTGGTTTTAATTTCAGCAATTTTGTCTTCTGGCATGTTTTGATAGTTAAATTCGATTTCATTACGAATTTGCGTCATCTCTTCAGTAATCAGTTTACTTGCGACATGTACAGTTTCAAAGTCAGGCCCAAATAAATGACGACTGAACACGTGAAGTTGTGAATCTGTAAGCAGGTCTTCACCAATATTGGCTTGCTCACGAATCTGATGTGCTTGATCATCATCTTGACTAATACAAATGCTCAATACGTTGGCTAAATCAATCAATTCAACATTGAAGTCATTTGGAGACTCGAAGAAGCTAGCAATATTAGTTTCAATACTAATCAATGTTCTTAAGCGTGCATCACTTAGCGCTAAATTTTCGATTTGATTAAATGCCACATGAACTAAGCCCCAATATTGTTGGCTTGGTTGCGCTTGAGATAAATGTGCGAGATAAATGCCGACAATTTTTAAAGCTTGCTGATCAAGTTCAGTTTCCTGCTGATGAAGAAACTTCTGCAAACTTAACTTATAAAGTTTATGAATAAAGATTGATTTTTCAAGTTCAGGGGCTTGAGGCAACGCAAAACGAGGTTCAATACATTCTAAAGAAGACAGAATAGGTTGACCTTCTGGCGTGACCGGTTTGCCTAATGCGATTTCAAGATTATTGATTGTGTCGAGTAAGAACTGGGGTACGCGGACTTCACGTAAACAAATAAACTCGATATAGCGGCGCAACATGGTCGTGCCTTCACTCAATGCAACTACATCTTGAGTCTTGATCTGACGTGGATTCAGCATGATTTTACGCATCAATTCGGCTGCATATTGCGTCAATTGAGACAAGTGTGGCATGTCAATGAGCATAAGAACTTGTGCACATTGCTCGAACTGAATTAGAGCATCATCAATACCGAAAGGCAGACTTTGATCTTCGACTAGACTATTAACAGCAGTTTCTACTTGTTGTATTGAATTATCGACTTCTTTTTTAATTATCAATAGTGCCGTAGGGTCAAAATGAATTGAGGTTTGGTAAGACATCTATCTGCACCTTTCCTAAGTATATATGAGTATATAAGTGTTCTAACTAGCCCCTAAAAGCGAGGCTAAATTGTTCTGTGTTTAATATAACTGAACTCAATATTGTTTACAAAAAATATCAAATCGAAACATGAATTTATTTTGCGAAAAAACAAGGTTCGCCATGTTTTTCTTGATATTGTTTGACCCAGTTCTCATGTTGTTCTAATTCATCTTCAGACGCCATAATCACGGGCAAATCAAATTCGATCTTAGCACGTTGAATAGATTGACTTGCAAAGTCTTGCTGAGCATTCGCACTATCCATATCAAAAGACACTTGACCACCGGTCATCGCCAGATATACGTCAGCGAGAATCTCGGCATCCAGTAATGCACCATGGAAAGTACGGTCTCGCTGAGCAATTTCATAACGGCGCACTAGAGCATCCAAAGAATTCTTCTGCCCCGGATGTTTAGACTTTGCCATCGCTAAGGTATCTGTGACTTCACAGACCTCTGACAGTGCCACAAAGCCTGCACGTTTAAACTCCATATCTAAGAAGTTCATATCGAAGCTGGCATTATGGGCAATGATTTCTGCACCTTTTAAATAATCAAACAGCACATCCGCAATTTCAGCATAAACAGGTTTATCTTTTAAAAACTCATCAGAAATACCATGGACGTTTTCAGAGTCGCCAACGGGTTTTTTCGGATTAATGTAAATATGAATCGAGCTACCTGTGAGTTTGCGATTGATCATCTCAAGCGCACCAACTTCAATGATTCGGTCAGTATCTTGATAATAGAAACCAGTCGTTTCAGTATCTAAGATCAATTGACGTGGTCCCTGCAGCTTTAATTTCGCAGGTGTAATCACAATATGTGGATGTTGCTTTGTCGTATTAGCGTTTGCATTTCCAACAGTCGGTGTTGAAGGATCAGCATCTTGAACGTCAGGAGTTATTAACTCAGTTTGAGCATTGCTCATCAACGAAGAGTGATCAGATTCATTGGATTGCTCTTGATCAAAAGCATCCTGATTTGGTGCAGTAGAATGGGAATGATGATTCATTGCCAAATTGTCAGGTTCTACTTCATCAAAGCCTTCTTCAGCTAAATCAAAGCCAAAAGGGTCATCTAAAAGCCAGTCACTTTCAACTTTTTTTTTAACTTCAATCTTTTTTTCAATGCATTGTTCTGATGGCTGAGTTTTTTCTTGAGTTGAAGCTTTAGAAAATTCACCATTTTTCATTTTTTCTAAAGTTTGATCTGCACCCAGATTGGCCAATTGATCCGCCATTTCATTCCCTGGGTGTCCAGCATGACCTTTGATCCAATTCCATTCGATGTCACGCCCTTGGCAGGTTGCATCCAGTTTTTTCCAAAGATCTGGGTTTTTAACATCTTTCCAGTTTTTCTTTTTCCACCCTTGAATCCATTCTGTGATGCCACGTTTAACATAGATCGAATCTGTCCAAACGATCAGTTTTGTATCAATAGGACAAAATGCAATGCCTTCAATGGCAGCCGTTAATTCCATGCGATTATTGGTTGATTCAGGTTCGCCACCACACAATTTATGTTCTTCATTTTCGGTAACGATATAGGCACCCCAACCACCCAAACCTGGGTTTCCACGGCATGCACCATCAACATAAAGGGTGATTTCAGACATAGTTTGAACCAATAAAAAAGAATAAAGAGTTGAACAACAACATTTAAGAATTTATTGTATACGCAAATGGGGATCATCAGTGCTTTAACTGAGTATTTTTTAATTTCTTGTAACATTTATCAATAATGAGGATGCATTTGTAGGGTTGTCTCTGACGGTGTGTTCTCTAAAATGTCCTTTATAAAATAAATCTATTATTCGTTTTTCGGAATTTGTATGTATAAACCAACCACCACAGCGTGGAAGCCACCTGTTAATCTATTCTTTAAATTATCTGTAATTGCATCTGCGGTGGCAGGTTTAGGTTTAACAACGGGGTGTTCATCTACACCTGCCAAAGCAAAAGTTCAAAAGTCCCAATCTGGGTTGCTCGATGCCAACAGTTTGGATTCACTTGAAGACTTACTTTCTGCCACTGACATGCGTGCAGTAGAAGGCGATCGCTTACTCATTTTAAAACATGGTGATGTGTGGAAGCGCATGACGGTTGGTTTTAAAATGGATGAGAATAAATGGGACCCTCGTATTGAAGCACAACGCGGTTGGTTTATTACGCGTCAGCCCTATATCGAACGTTTAAGTGCGCGTGCATCTCGTTATCTTTATCACACCGTTAAAGAAGCAGAACGCCGTGGATTACCAACAGAATTAGCCTTATTACCGGTCATTGAAAGTTCTTACGATCCCGCGGCAACCAGTAGTGCGGCGGCGGCGGGGATGTGGCAATTTATTCCAAGTACGGGGAAAATTTACGGTTTAAGACAAACCAGTATGTACGATGGTCGTCGTGACGTGGTTGAGTCGACGCGTGCTGCTTATGAGTTCTTAGGGAGTTTATATAATCAGTTTGGTTCTTGGGAATTGGCTTTAGCGGCATACAATGCAGGACCAGGGCGTATTCAACAGGCGATTAACCGTAACCGTGCTGCGGGTCTACCTACAGATTACTGGTCTTTAAAATTACCGCAAGAAACCATGAATTATGTGCCACGGTTCATGGCAGTAGCACAAATCATTAAATCTCCGCATAAATATGGTGTGAACTTACCGCCCATTGCGAACCGCCCACACTTTCGAGAGGTGACTGTTCCTGCAGGCGCGAGTTTGAATGAAATTGCGTCTATTACAGGATTAAGTCGTGCCGAATTGTATCAATTAAACCCGGGACATCGTGGTGATATCGTCGATGCATCGAGCACAATGCGTATCTTGATTCCTGCGGATTTAAATCCGAATATTGATGCGCGACTTAAATCACTTAAGCCATCTGGTGGAAGTTATTGGGCCGGTGGAACATCGCCATCATCAAATGCAGTGACCACTAAAACATCGACAACGCCGATGGTCACTTCGACGAATATACCACCAGCATTGAATCAACCTTCACAGAACTATTCTGCACAAAGTAAAGCTCAAACTACAACGTCAACAGTAACAACGACGCCAGCAATTCAGTCTAAACCTCAAACTAAGCCCACTGAAACCATACGAACTACTGAATCTCCAGCGACTGTAGCTACGGCGGTTAAGAGTCCAAATACGTCATCTACAGCAATAACTGTGAGTAAAACGCCAACAGGTTCTGATGCTTTGGCAGCTTTTGCATCATCTGCTGTTTTACCGAGTGCACCACGTATTCCAGTTGCAATTACCCCTGCAGTGAATGTGAAACCCGTATTGGTAGAACCGCCTATTTCTGCGGAGGAGCGTGAAAAGATTTTAGGTGCGCTACCTGCACAGCCGAATTTAACAGCTGAACAAAATATTGAAAAAGCGGTTGAACCAGAAGCAACTCAAGCTGAAAAAGATGAAGTGGTCAAAGAGCTGACAGCACTTGCGCCTAAAGGTACCGAAGTGGTAGATCCGCTTGATGGCAAAATTAAACTTACAGCGATTCAGACCAGTCAGTCCGTTGCTGCTGAACAAGGAACTGAGGTAAAAGTTGGTTTCGCATATCCTAAGTCCGTTGCTGAAAATACATCAGCCTCTTCGGAAGAAGCGAAATTAAATCAAAATAAAAATTTCGAAAAAACTGAAAGTGAAGTCATCGTTACGCCTCCGAAAGGAAAACGCAGTACCTACACGGTTTTACCGGGCGATACTTTAGCTGTCATTGCAATGAAAAATGGCGTTAATTGGCGTGATATTGCTAAATGGAACCAAGTCGACCCAAATGGAACATTATTTGTTGGAACAACACTCTACCTGTATGACGCAAAACCACAAGCTCAAGAGTCCAAAGTAGTCGAGAAGAACGCTGAGGATAAAGCTAAGACTTATGTGGTAAAGCCAAATGATAATTTAACTGGGTTAGCCAATCAGTTTGATCTGTCCGTTCACGATTTAGCTGAATGGAATGGTTTAAACAGCAACAGTAATCTGTTTGTGGGGCAAACATTAACCTTAGTGGAAAAGAAAGGTTCAACGACTAAAACTCCAGTTGCGTCTTCTAAGGCTCAATCTAACGCTAAAACAGCCGAATCATCGAGTTCAATTGCTTCTAAGATCAAAACTCAACCTTATGTGGTAAAGCGAGGCGAATATCTCAAGCTGATTGCGGATCGTTATGCGTTATCGAATCAAGAGTTAGCTTCGTTAACAGAAGGTTTAAAAGCAGACACGTTCCTCATCGCGGGTCAACGTATCAATGTGCCTGTAGATCAGCTTTCAGATGTAAAGGCAAACGCAGATAAAAATACGCGTAACCAAATCGAGAAGGTGAAGGTACAGCCAGCTTACAAGACTGAAAATTATCGAGTTCAAAGCGGGGAAAGCTTATACAGCATCGCGATGAAATCGGATATCACCTTAAATGAGCTTGTTGAGCTAAACGACTTACAAGCAAATAAAGCGTTATTTGCAGGTCAAACCATCAAAGTGCCTGTCAGCAATAAAGTGCCTGATAGCTATACGGTTCAATCGGGTGATAGCTTGCACGCTATTGCAAGTAAATATAATTTAGGTCTCGTACACGTTGCAGAGTTGAACGGTTTAAAACCTTCAGCAGGTTTATATGTCGGACAAAAGTTAAAATTAGCAGGAGCTCCTGAAACAACCAAAGCAGTTGCTGAGCGAAGTTCAAAGTCCGAAGTAAAATCGACAAAATCTTCAAGTAAATCAACTGAAGTGGTTTCAGAGATTTATGCTGTACGTTCAGGTGAAACTTTAGCTTCGATTGCCCGTAAATTTGGTATGCAACTGGATGACTTGCTTGAGTTAAATGACCTCAATCGACAATCGACCATTCGTGTGGGACAGCGTTTAAAAGTCATTGGTGAAGATGCATCCTCCAATGATCATTCATCTAAACCGAATAGAACATCTGCTGTAACTAAGTCATCAACTATGAGTAGTAGAGCTACAGAATCATATACCGTTAAATCAGGTGAGTCTCTCAATGTAATTGCGAGTCGTATGGGAATTACGGCAAAAGAATTAGCAGATTTAAATAACATGAATACTCGTGCAGGCTTGAAACGTGGTCAAACTTTACAAGTGCCGAAATTGGTCACTGAATATAAAGTGCGTAGCGGCGATTCGATGATTCGTCTGGCCAATCGATTTGGGGTTGAAACTGATCAATTGGCGGAGATGAATGATTTAAAACCTCATGCAACGCTACAAGTTGGTGATATTCTCAAAGTTCCCAACTTTTAGTATTTGCTTGAGCAATTAAGGATTCAGCGCAAGGATGCAACCGCTTATTAAAATGTCAAGAATGACAATTCTTGCCGTTGTTTGCTTCAGTTCCATCAATGTCGTTTGGGCAGAAGTCCAAACGACGCCTTATATTTCGCTTTATGCCACGCCAAAATATGCCAATGCTAAAAGTATGCCTTATGCAAATCCAGATGCACCTAAAGGAGGGCTGATCAGTTATTCAGCCAATGGGACATTTGATAATTTAAATAGCATGAACGGCAAAGGCACGGAGGTAGATGGCGTCAGCTATTTATTTGATACCTTGATGGGGAGTTCGCTTGATGAACCGAGTGTACTTTATCCATTGTTGGCTGAGAAAGTCACTTTTGATCCCAAGAAAACACAGTATGTAATTTTCCAACTCAATCCCAAAGCCAAATTCAGTAATGGTAGCAGCGTGACAGCTGAAGATGTCAAGTTTAGCTTTGATGTATTTCAAACCAAGAGTAATCCGGGTTTGCAAATGTATTTATCAGATTTAGCGAAGACAGAAGTTTTATCTAAACACCGTGTCAAAATGACATTTAAATCGAATAACAATACTGAAATGCCGACGATTCTGGCGCAGATGCCAATTTATTCAAAAGCAGATTGGAAAAATAGAGATTTCACTAAAATTACTTTGCAACCGATCATAGGCTCTGGTCCTTATACGATTGATAAGATTGATGCTGGGCGAAGTATCACTTATAAGCGAAATCCAAATTATTGGGCGAAAGATTTGCCACTCAACCGCGGTCGTTATAATTTCAATCAGATTAAATACATTTATTACCGCAATATGGATATTGCTTTTGAGGGATTCAAATCTGGACAATTCACTTTTCATGAAGAAAAGAAAGCCAGAACGTGGGTCACTGGATATAATTTTCCGGCTATAAAATCAGGAATGGTGAAGAAATATATTTCATCGCCTGAAACGCCAGCACCGACTCAAAGTTTTGTTTTCAACACCCGAAAAGCGCCGTTCAATAATATTTATTTTCGTCAAGCATTAACCTATGCCTATGACTTTGAGTGGCTGAATAAGGCGTTGTTCTATGGTCAGTATCAGCGATTACAAAGTCATTTTTCTAATAGCGAACTTGAGCCTAAAGGTTCACCAAGCTCAGCGGAACTCAAAATACTGCAAAACTATTTACCCAAGTTACATCCTCTACAAAGACAAGGGGCTGTAGCCAATTGGAAGTTTCCGGTTTCTGATGCCAGTGGATTTAACCGTCAAGGTTTAATACAAGCACGCTCAATTTTGTTAAAAGCAGGTTATCGCTTTAAAAATGGAAAATTGCATGATCAGCGTGGTCAACCGATGCAATTTGAGCTGTTGATTCATCAGGATGGTTTACAACGAGCAATTTTACCCTTTATTCGAAATGTCAAAAAACTGGGTATTGATGTTCAAATCAGGCAAGTCGATGTACCGCAGTATTTAGAACGTATGCGCCGTTCAGACTTTGATATGACCACCATGGTGATGCCACAGTCTTTAACGCCGGGCAATGAACAAGCACAGTTTTGGAGTAGTAAAGCGGCGGATGAAGAGGGCAATTACAATTTCTCAGGCATCAAAAATCCAGTGATTGATGATGCTGTTCAACAAGTCATTCGCGCACCGAATCGTGAACAACTCATTATCAGAACCAAAGTGTTAGATCGATTGTTACGCGCAGGCTATTATCAAATCTTGACCTATGGCAATAATAAAAATTGGTATGCCTATTGGAATATGTATAAACAGCCGAGTGTGAAACCTAAGTTGGCATTAGGTGAACAATATTGGTGGGTGGATCAAAACGAAGCCCGAAAAGTTGCTCAATATTTACGTCGCCAATAAGACGTAATTAAAAAGGAATTGCGTAAATATGGGCATGTATATTTTAAAGCGCTTGTTATTGATTATTCCCACGCTGTTTTTGATTCTGTTAATCAATTTCGTTGTCATTCAACTTGCACCTGGTGGCCCTGTTGAACAAGCGATCCAACAAGCTGAAAATTTCCAAGGTGTGGGTGTGGCTACAGGTGGTGGAGAAGCTGGCTCTACAGGGACCAATGTAGGCGCACAGTATCAAGGTGCGCGAGGATTGAGCGAAGAAATGATCGCAAAAATCGAAGCACAATATGGCTTTGATCGACCTGCTCATGAACGATTTTGGTTGATGCTCAAAGGCTATGCCAGTTTTGATTTTGGTACCAGTTTCTTTAAAGATAAACCTGTCACTCAACTGCTATGGGAAAAAATGCCAGTGACCATTTCACTGGGACTTTGGAGTACTTTACTGATTTATCTGGTGTCGATTCCTTTAGGGATTAAAAAAGCTCGTCAACATGGTTTGTTTTTTGATAAATCAACCTCTCTGCTTTTGGCCGTGGGTTATGCCGTTCCATCCTTTGTTTTTGCAATTTTGCTTATCGTGTTCTTTGCAGGCGGATCTTATTTTCAATGGTTCCCACTACAAGGTTTAGTCTCTGAAAACTTTGCACAACTCAGCTTGTTTGGAAAAGTTACCGACTACTTTTGGCATATGGCTCTACCACTGACCGCATTGGTTTTAGGTGGATTTGCAGGTTTGACCTATCTAACGAAGTATTCGTTTATGGAAGAACTGAACAAGCAATACGTGCTAGCGGCACGTGCAAAAGGACTGAGTGAAAATCGAGTGCTCTACGGTCATGTATTTCGTAATGCGATGTTAATTGTGATTGCCGGTTTACCTGAGGCATTGGTTGGAATTTTCTTTGTCGGTAATTTATTTATCGAAATTATTTTTAATCTCGATGGTATTGGTTTGCTCGGGTTTGAAGCGATTCAACAACGTGATTATCCTGTGATTTTTGGCACATTGTTTATTTTCACTTTGCTTGGCTTAGTGCTTCGTCTCATTAGTGATGTGCTGTATCAAGTGATTGATCCTCGGATTAATTTTGATTCGAGAGGAGCAAAATAATGTCTCCAATCATGCGTGAGCGTTTCAATCGTTTTAAAGCCAATCGTTTAGGATTTGGTTGTTTTATTTTATTCTCCATTATTTTTATAGCATCACTATTCGCTGAATTTATTGCGAACGATAAACCAATCGTGGTGCAGTATGATCAACAGCTGTATTTTCCTGTTTTTAAAACCTATGCTGAAACTGAATTTGGTGGGGTCTTCGAAACGGAAGCGGATTATCGTGACCCTGTAGTAGAACAGATGATTGAGGATAACGGTTGGGCAATTTGGCCGATCAGTCGTTATTCCTATCAAACCCCAAATTTTGATTTGACTGTGCCAGTACCATCACCCCCAACTGCACAAAATTGGTTGGGTACAGATGACCAAGGACGAGATGTTTTGGCTCGAATTCTTTATGGATTACGTGTTTCACTGTTATTTGGTTTAGCGCTGACTTTATTGGCCTCTGTGATTGGAATTATTGTGGGTGCAATACAAGGCTACTATGGTGGGTGGATTGATTTAATCGGTCAGCGGATTTTGGAAGTGTGGGGTGGGTTACCGACATTGTTCATGGTGATGATTTTAGTGAGTATGTTCACTCCAAGCGTGTATTGGCTGTTCTTTATTATGCTGTTATTTGGATGGACAGCATTGGTTGGTTTGGTTCGTGCAGAGTTTTTAAGAGCACGTAATTTGGATTATGTTCGAGCCGCTCGATCCTTAGGTGTAAAAGACGCTACGATTATTTTTAGGCATATATTGCCCAATGCCATGAGTTCAACGTTGTCTCAATTACCTTTTATGCTTACCGCCAATATTACAGCTTTGACTGCACTTGATTTTCTCGGCTACGGATTACCGCCTGATGCAGCATCTTTAGGGGAGCTATTGCTTCAAGGGAAAAATAATTTAAGCGCACCGTGGTTGGCTTTATCGGGATTCTTTAGCTTAGCCATCGTCCTTTCATTACTGATTTATATTGGGGAGGCGACGCGAGATGCATTCGATTCAAGACAAAATTAAACCCTTGCTAAGTGTTCATCATCTTCAAATTAAAAATCAGCAACAGGTTTTGGTAGAAGATCTGAGCTTTGAGCTCAAACAAGGTGAAACGCTTGCGATTGTCGGTGAGAGTGGTTCGGGAAAGTCGATTAGTAGTTTGGCTTTACTTGGTTTATTGCCGCAAAACTTACAGATTTCAGGTGAAGCCTTATTTCAAAATAAAAATCTACTCACCTTAAATCAACAGGCACTTCAAGCTATTAGTGGTCAACATATTGCCATGATCTTTCAAGAGCCGATGACCGCACTTAATCCATTGCATCATGTTGAAAAAATCATCGGTGAACCTTTATTGCTCAAAGGGTATAGCAAGCAAGAGGTTCGCATTAAAACCATTCAATTGCTACATGATGTCGGTTTGAGTGATGCTGAAGAAAAGCTCAGACGTTATCCGCATGAGTTGTCGGGTGGTCAGCGTCAACGTGTCATGATTGCAGCAGCACTGGCACTAGAGCCTGATATATTGATTGCAGATGAGCCGACGACGGCATTGGACGTAACTTTACAAGCTCAGGTGCTTGATCTACTTAAGTCGCTCATTCAAAAACGAAATATGGCGATGATTCTGATCAGCCATGATCTTAACTTGGTTCGCCATTATGCACAGCATGTGATTGTGATGCATCAGGGACTTGTTGTAGAGCAAGGCGAAGTCGAAACAGTCTTTACCCAGCCAAAAGCCAGTTATACCCAGCATTTATTGGATCATGATTTTGGAACTGCAAATTTAGCGTTCAACAACAGTCAGGAAATTTTAGCGTTAAAGCAGGTTGCGGTTAAATTTCCCATTAAGCAGGGTTTACTCAACCGTGTGAAAGATTATTTTATCGCTGTTGAAGCATTGGATCTCAACATTCTCAAAGGTGAATCGATTGGTGTGGTCGGAGAAAGTGGTTCGGGTAAAACGTCTTTAGCGCTCGCAATCGCACGATTAATTGAAAGCGATGGCAATATTGTTTTACTAGGAAATGATCTCAATCAATTGAATGAAAACAAGCTTCGACCCTTACGCAGTGATTTTCAAATTGTCTTTCAAGATCCCTTTAGTAGTTTAAATCCGAGAATGAATGTCGAGCGGATTATAGGTGAGGGATTGGGAATTAAAAAAGTTCCTGCATCAAAAATCATTGAGTTGATTGATGAGTCATTAACGCGTGTAGGATTACCCACACATTTTAAATCTCGCTATCCCCATGAGCTTTCAGGTGGTCAACGTCAACGTGTGGCATTGGCACGAGCATTGATTTTGAAACCTAAACTCATCATTTTGGATGAACCGACTTCTGCGCTTGATCGAACAACACAACGTTCTATCGTAAAGTTATTGAGACAGTTACAGCTTGAAGATGCACTCAGTTATTTATTCATTAGTCATGATTTGCATGTGGTGAGGGCGCTTTGTCAAAAGATTTTAGTGCTCAAAAATGCCAGAGTAATCGAGTTTCAAGACACAGAACAATTATTTATGCATCCACAAAATGAATATACAAAAAACCTGATTAAGGCGAGCCAATATTCATCTTAATCAAATTGACATTGTATATTGTCAAATTTACACTCAAACTCATAATTTATTTCATTGATTAAAATAAGAGATCGCCAGCATGAACCAGATTGCAGAACAGATTCAGATTCGAAAGACCACATTTAAAAATCGCGTGATTAAAGGTGCAATGAGCGAAGCACTGGCGAATGTCGCAGGTGAACCGAATCATCTTCATTTGGGTTTATATGAAGCATGGGCAAAAGGTGGTTTAGGCTGTGCAATCACGGGTAATGTCATGGTTGATGCACGTGCCAAGAATGAACCAGGTGTGGTGATTATCGAGACTGAGCGTGATTTGGCAAAGCTGAAGCAATGGGCGGATCTGGGTAAGCAACATGGGATGGTGCAGTTGATTCAGTTGTCACATCCTGGTCGTCAATGCCCTAAAGGATTGAATAAGGAAACAGTCGCACCTTCGGCTGTGCCTTTTAGTGCAATGTTGGCAACCACATTTGCGACACCACGTGCATTGCATGAAGATGAAATTTTAGATTTGATCCAACGCTTTGCAACCTCTGCTGCGATTTGTGAAAAAGCAGGTTTTGAAGGAGTGCAATTGCATGGTGCACATGGTTACTTGATCAGCGAATTTTTGTCACCAATCACCAATAAGCGTACGGATCAATGGGGTGGGTCCATTGAAAATCGTACACGCTTCCTGTTAGAAATTTATAAGGCTGTCCGTGCGGCAACGTCTGATGATTTTATTATTTCAGTGAAACTCAACTCTGCGGATTTTCAGCGTGGTGGGATTACTGAGGAAGAAGTCATTTCTGTCTTTAAAGCGATAGATGCAGCTGGGATTGATCTGATTGAAATCTCAGGTGGCACATATGAAGCGCCTGCAATGGCGGGTGCAAAATCCAGTCAGCGCAAAGAAAGCACCATTGCACGTGAAGCGTATTTCTTAGATTTTGCTGAGAAAATTCGTAAAGAAGTAAAATGTAAACTGATGGTGACAGGTGGATTCCGCACAGTCAAAGGTATGAATGCAGCGCTTGAAAGCGGTGCTTGTGATTTTATTGGGATCGCACGTCCGCTTGCGGTTGAGACGGATTTAACGAATCGTTTGATCGCAGGTCAGAATGTTAAATATGCAGTCAGCCCAATTAAAACAGGGATTCCATTTGTCGACAAAATGGCGATTATGGAAATTATTTGGTATGCAGCACAGTTTAAGGCGATTGGTGAGGGTAAAGCACCGAATCCTAAATTGTCGCCTTTAAAAGTATTCTTAAATTATGCCAAAGGAAATATTAAAGCCATCATTCAAGGTAAAGTGAATTCACGTAAAAGTTCTTAACATTAAAGATTCACTTTTGATAAGTGTTGTAAATTAATTGAAATAGTCCAAATTTGAGCGTAATTTTTATCACTGTTTAATTTGGACAATTTTTTTTATCAACTTTTGTTGTGTAGCTCTTGTTATGTCGCTCTAAAATATTCCAATATCCCTTAAATGTGGATTCAGACCATTGTCCTTTTTGTAAAGCATTTTGAAAGGCAGGTCTGCTTTCTAAATCTTGAAGATAACGCTGAATATTTGGATAAGTCTTAAATTTACGATTTGTCTCGACACAAGCTCTCAGCGGGAACCATAAAACAATATCTGCAAGCGTGAATATCGAACCTGTGATCCATTGTCGCTGACTGAGTTGAGTTTCAATCGCTTTCATTTGTGCTTCTAGGGCATGATTCAAATAACCTTTGTCAAAACCGTATTTAAACAAAATCGAAATAGGTTTAACGATCCAAGGGGTTTGATTGACAATCTGAGCAAAAATTTGTTTTAAAGCTAGATTGGGCATAAAACTGGATTCAGCAAAATTTTTCCAATAGAAGAAATCAATATGTTCTGCATCCGTTAAATTACCCCATCCAAATTTTTGATATTTATGACTGAGATAATCCGCAATTGCAGTTGTTTCACTCAGGAGAATATCTTTCTGAGCTTGGCTTTGGATACGCAGTAATGGAAATTTAGGATTGGGGCATAGCATTTTTAAATTTTGATAAGCTATATTGTTTTTATTGACTTTGCATATTTCTAATTGGTATTGAAGTTCAAGTTCTTCCATAAGCCAAATGATGCGCTGAGATCGAGAGTTGGCTAAATGGTAAAGTGTAAATGTTGTCATTGAAGCAGCCGATTTATTAAAAATTATCCATGAGTTTTATCACGTTTTCATGGGTTTAAGTTGTTTTTGTAAAAGCTTAATTTTCTAAAGTTTTAATATTTTAACTTTTAGATTTTAAATTTCTCATGAGTCGATTGGACTATTCATTCAAGTCGATTTATTGGGTTGAATGATATAGTGTGAGACAAGGCTAAAAAGAGAAAAATAACCATGATTCAACTTCCCTATAAGCGTTTGGTTTTTACGGTATTGATGAGCTGCCTATCAAATAAGGCCATTTTTGCTCAAGACTTTCAAACGGGTGACATTATTTTTCATACTTCTAAGTCTTCTCAAAGTATCGTGATTCAAAAAGTGATGTGTGCTGATAAAAACGGAGGCTTTCACTTGGTAAACTAGACATACTCATCAGGAGTTTACCATGAGCAAAAAACAAAAGATTTATACAGCAGAATTCAAAGCTGAAGCAATCAAAGCGATTGAATCAAATCAAGGCAATGTCTCTGAAACTGCTCGACAGCTTGGTATTTCCATGCAAACCCTTTCAAATTGGTACAACAAAGCAAAGGTTGGGACATTAGAAGGAACACAACAATATTTGCCCGATCTCGTTGCTCTACTCGAAGAAAATAAGAAACTCAAACAACAACTCAAAACTGCGGAAATGGAAAAAGAATTTCTAAAAAAAGCGGCAGCGTACTTTGCCAAAGAAAGTCAGTGAGGTACGCTTATATGAAAGAGCACAAAAACACATACCCAACCACGATGATGGCTAGATTGCTAAATGTCTCAGTATCAAGGTTTTATGATTGGCTTAAACAAGGTTTAAGCCAACGAAAGATTCTAAGCAATCAGCAGACAATATTGGTCAAAATCGCCCATCAAAAGACCAATGAAAGTTACGGTTATATTCGGCTGACCAAGTATTTACAGGCTCAAGGTATCCAAATTAGCCAGTATGCTGTGCGTTGCATTAAACAGCAGAATCATCTGTACTGTAAGCGCCATAAGCGTTTTAAAAGAACAACGAATAGCGACCACAATCGTTCTATTTATAATAATTTGTTAGAGCAAAACTTTGCAGTAACTGCTCCAAATGTTGCGTGGGTAAGTGACATTACATATGTATGGACAGCTGAAGGATGGCTGTATCTAGCTGCTTTAAAAGACCTTTGTAGCAAACAAGTGGTTGGCTATAGCTTAAGTGAACGGATGACATCACAGCTTGTTTGCAACGCACTTAGCATGGCTATCCGCAATCATAAACCCTCTCGAAACTTAATCGTTCACTCAGACAGAGGAAGCCAATATTGCAGTAAAGAATATCGGAATATGCTTGAAAAATATGGTTTCGAAGGCTCAATGAGTAAAAAAGGAGATTGTTACGATAATGCGCCGATTGAAAGCTTTTGGGGAATATTAAAGAACGAACTTGTACATCATCGCAATTATAAAACAAGGGAGGAAGCTAAGGCTGATATTACAAAATATATAGAGTTATTTTATAATCAGCAGAGAATTCAGAAAGGATTGGATTTTAAGACACCAAATCAAATGGCAGAGGACTTTTACAAGTTGGCTGCCTAGAATCTCCCAAGTTAAAGCCTCCTGTTAATTCAGCATACATCA
>NZ_JCAKMY010000020.1:0-69730 GCF_059515845.1 Acinetobacter sp. CY79 | reverse complement strand
TCCATCGGGGCGGATGGTTTTAATTAAGTTACCCAGTTCATCGTAGTGATAGCGCAGTACTGCCGTCATATCTTCGAGATGCGGGATCTTGTAGTGTTGGTGTTCTCGGATCAGTTGTCCAATTTCGTTGCGGTAGAAGTCGATTTGACTGTTTTCGTTGACAGTACGACTCAGTTGTCCATTTAAATTATAGTCAAAGCGCTCGGTTTGGGTTTTGCGGGTCTCGAGATGGGTATAGCTTTTTTCGGCAATTTGTCCATCTTCATGGTAGCCAAATTGGGTAATGACTTGAGCTTGTTTGATTTGGAACAGGCGTCCACTTTCTGCATAGGCATAATGCTTTTCTTCGCCATCAAAGGCTTGTTCTCGAACCAGTTGTCCCATGCTGTTGTAATCGAACAGGTACTCTGCATGGTTTTGGTTGATCAGCTTTTGGATGCGGCCTTGTTTGTCCCATTGGTAGCCAATCTGGTATTTGTTGGCATCTATGCGTTGTTGCAGTAGCCCGGTTTGGTTGTAGCTGTAGAGGGTGGCTTTGCCTGCGGTATCGATGTGTTTGAGCAAGCGTCCTTCTTGGTCATGCTCGAAGTGTTCTTTTAAGCCATCGGGGTAGATGACAGTTTTAAGCTGTCCTTTATCTATGCCTTGGTCGCTATAAAGGTATTGCACGGCTTGGGCTGTGGCATCTTGTTGTTGTAAGAGTGTGCCTGTTTCGTCATATTCCCACGCGCTTTCTTTGCCAGAGCAGTCACTGTAGGACAGCATTTGCCCGAGGTCGTTGTACTGAATGCTCTTTTTACCGCCTTTAGCATCAATCACCTCAACCACTTGCCCTTGAGCATTGTATTTATAGGTCGTGGTATGTCCCAGTGGATTGATTTCTTTGCTGACATTGCCATCAGCATCGTATTCTTTTTTCCAGATATTGCCTTCGGGATCTTTGGTTTCAATCAGATTGCCTTGATCATCATAGGCAAAGCGGATCACCCCGCCATTGGGTTGTACGATTTTAGTCAGTTGTCCTGCTTCATCGTATTCTTGTTGGGTTTCGCGTCCTTCAAAGTCGATTTGTCGGGTGATGCGTTTGTATTGATCGCGGGAATACCAGGATTCGCGTCCATCCGATAAACGGGTGCGATAGGTAAAGCCTTCAAGGTCAAAGTAGTAGTAGGTCGGATTGTCATAGGCATCATACACCGCCACTTGGCGTAGGCGCGGATGCCATTTCAGTTTGGTGTGGAAGCTCCCATCATCCGCCCATTCCTCAATCGCTTTGGCATTCGCTGCAGGGGATTCGTAACGGATATTTTGTCCACGTCCTGTGCGGTCGGTATAGCGGGTCAGTTGATGGGCATGGTTATAGGTATAATCTCGATGATGCCCATTTTGATCATAGGCTTTGATCAGATTACCGTGTTGATCATAGTCATAGCGTGCCAGTGGTTCTGCTTGCTCATCCACAAAGATCGCAATCATCTTCACTTGGGGGTTGTAGGCAAATTTTAAGCTCTGCTGGGCTTTTTTAAGTTGAAAATCGACTTGCTTCAGAAAGGCCTGTCCATTGACCAGCAAATAATCCAGTTTCACCTGTTCGTTACTGCTTGGATTCTCCTCTAACACCAGATGATAGTGCCCACCTTCTACAAATTGGTGAAAGTGAAAATTCCAATCGCCACCAAAATTTAAGGCTAGATCACCATTCTCAAGCGGGGCAATCAAAATCCCTTCAAAAGGTACGTCGTAGACTTGTTCAGTGATACTGGCTGGTAATCGATGTTTACGTCCATTACCATCAATAAAGAGATAGCCGAATTCAGTCGCTTCAATCCGATTGGAAAAGGGCATCATCCAGCGTGCACCTATACAACTGTCATCAAACTCTGACATTTGCGAGTTGTATTGGCGGCTAAAGCCAAAGCCGAGCAGTGGCAGATAAAAATCAGTATGTTTGACCCGCTCTGCACCGATGGCATAGCTGATACTCTTGAAAGTTGCTGAATCACTGCCAAGGGTTACGCAGAGTGGATCATTGAGGGCATTGGCTTGTAGCGAAACAAACTCTAAAGTATCGCCTTTGGTATGCCGCTCCAGCTCCCCTGTTTGGGTCACAGGCACACTGGCACTGACTTTATTTTCTAGCTCAGCAATCGCTTTTAAGGTTTCATCAATCAACCACATCAGGGTGTATTTTTGTCCGCTGGATTGGGCTTGGATCGCGCCGGTCAATTGACCCGCATGTTTGGCAGCAAGCAGCTGTAAAGCCCCTATGGGTATGTCGGCATAGGCTGAATCTTGTCCTTGTTTGGCCACGGCTGCGGTAGAGATCAAGCTGGCAAGCGAGGCGGCCCAGTTGCTAAATTGTTCTTTGGGATCACGAGTATCAGCACTGGCACCTGCACTGCTGACAGCACCAGAGACAGCACCTACCGCACCTGTAATACTGCCTTTTGGCATGCTCAGTGCGGTCATCATCAATGCTCCCAAAGCACTGGCACTGCTGAGTAAGCCTGCCAACTTGCCTTTGGTTTCTTTGAGGAATTTTTCTAGGTCGCCGGCAATCATCGCATTTAAGTGCAAGGACAGGCGTTTGATACCAGGCTCTTGGATTTTACCGTCTTCTTTATACAGATATTCAGCCATTAGACCAAACATCGGTCTCAGCGCCATACGGACATGCGCTTCGGACTGCGGTGCCAAGAACAAGCCAATCAAATTGGCACTGAGTAGCGCTGCCTGTTGTACGCCGGCATCACCTTGCTTGGGCTTCAGTGCAAACAAGATCACATCGAGCACACTGCCGGTTAAGGCAAAAGAATTCGCCACCATCGGGACGTTGGCATAGGCTTGCAGTTGTTGTAAGTTGGTTTGACCACAACTGGATAAAAACAGTTGCACTTGACTGGCAATGCGTTGTAAATCGGTCGGTGAACGGGTGCTTTCCAAATTAAACACAGCCAACTCAGGGGGAGTATCTTGAACCTGTTCTTGTCCTTGGCCTGGATGACCTGAATTTGCTGTGTCTTGGAATGTCATGTGATTACCTTGTTTTTAATTATTTGAAGGGAATAAACACCCTAATGTTTAGAATTTTTTTATATTAATATTTTACTCAAAAGCGATATCACTAATCAAAAATACAACCATCTAGAAGAAATTGTATTAGATCATTTTCAGCCTAATAAATTATTAAATACAAAGATATTTTATAAATTATAGACAAAAAAAAATATTATGCCAACTCAATCAACTTAAAAGATATAAATGTAAGATGATTAAATATATCCTTTTTTTATCCAATTTTTATCCAATAACGAAATTCCTTATTGCCATCTTCATCTAAACGCTCTTCTTAAAGGAGCAATTCATGCCCCAAATGCATACAAAATTTTGGGATATCCCACGATGTAGAATTATCTGTAGTAAAAACTTCAGCAATGTCACCCGATTTAGATTTTCGAATGGCTTAGTGTATAAAAACCTTAGATTAGCGCTTGAAGTGCAAATCTATGTTTTTACCATAATGCTTGACTTTAATTTTTAAAGTAGAGCCTTTTTCTTGCACGATGATTTAAGTGTTGAGTCATTTCTGAGATACACTTTATCTCTTAAACCTTAAAAAATCATAAAGAAACGTCAGGGTTAAAGACAACAAAAATGAACTTAAACTTATAATCGAATAATAAGTCAGGAAGTGAAATGGATCGTGAAACAGTATTTGGGATTGGGTTTTTATGTATATTTTTATTCAGTACTTTGAGTTTCAGCATGACGAATTATTATCTATATCAATATTTAATCAAAAGAAAATGAGTAGAAGGGTATTGGGATTTTAATGCTTACGTCTATGTAAATAAAAATTGGAAACGCTATCGCATCATTTTTAAGGCGGAAAATAGACATGATTACGACTTAAAAAAAGCCAAAGTCTATCTCATAACGTATTACCTGTTTATGGTGAGTATATTTGTGCTGGTTGGTTTTGCGATTAGCAGATAAGGCTCCCTCAGCTGAAAGAGCCTTAGCTGAAAATTTTAGACCATCACATTCTCAGGGCTATTCAGGTTTTTAATCGCATTTAAAATCTGATGATCATGCTCACATACAATGATTTTGGCGCGATGTTGGGGGGGGAGAAAACCTTCTTGTACAGCGTGATCGAGTTGAGCAATCAAGGCATTATAAAAGCCATTCACGTTGTAGATCAGCATCGGTTTCTGATGTTGATTGAGTTGTCCCCAAGTTGCAATTTCTAAGATTTCCTCAAAGGTACCTAAGCCACCAGGCAAAGCAACAAAAGCGCTGGCACGCTCTGCCATCATAGCTTTACGCTCATGCATGCTTCTCACTACATGCAGTTCGGTCAATGTGCTGTGCGCGATTTCATAATCCAACATGAATTCTGGAATGACACCGACTACTTCACCACCTGCCTGAATCACACTATCTGCAACTTGACCCATCAGTCCAATGCTTGCACCGCCATACACAATGCCGAAACCTTTCTGAGCAATACTTTCAGAGAGCTGAATGGCCTTTTCTTTATAGATGGGGTTATTACCAAAACGTGAACCACAGTAGAGTGCGACCAGTTTTTGTGTGGCTACTTTCTTTTGTTGGGAGTGTTTTTGCTGAGTTTCAATTTGTTCAATATCATTATTTTTACTTTTGTTGAATGCTTCAGCAGAAGGTGAGTTTTCAGGTTGTTGTGCGTTATTTTGAAACTTGGGAAATAATGTATTCATTGATCACTGTCTACCTTGTATCTATTTTCATCATACTTTTCATTTATTAATGTAAGCAAAAACAGTGACAAGATGGTGTTTTAAAGCTACAAAATTGCAATATTTTGTATCAGCAGACCTGAAATCGAAAAAATTGACGACTCTTTGTGAAAAAAACTGAAATTCGTTGCAATCTTTTTTATACTGAAGTGGTGTTTTACAACCAATGAACCTCCATGAGTAGTGATCGCGGTCAACTCGAACAACAATATTTTTTTGATACTCGACAAATAAACAAGAAAAATAATCCTGTGTTGAATGCTAGTTTTATTCAAACCTTTACAGGTCAATTCAATCTTCTTCAGGGCATGATGCAGGAGTACGCATTATGATTTTTGAATGGATGTCAGATCCATCCGCATGGATTGGATTGGCAACACTGATTGTACTAGAAATCGTTTTAGGGATTGATAATTTGGTTTTTATTGCGATTTTGGCGGAAAAGTTGCCGCCTGAACAACGCGATAAAGCTCGGGTCATCGGACTGATTCTAGCACTACTCATGCGCCTGATCTTATTGGCCTCGATTGCTTGGATTGTCACTCTTACCAATCCGATTTTCTCTGTTTTTGATCATCCATTCTCTGTCCGAGATTTGATTTTGATCATTGGTGGGATTTTCTTACTGATGAAAGGGACGCTTGAGTTACATGAGCGTTTGGAAAGTAAACCTGTCGTTAAAGAAGAGAATCCAGTCCATGCTGTATTTTGGATGGTGATCGTTCAAATTGTAGTTTTAGATGCGGTATTCTCACTCGATAGTGTGATCACCGCAGTGGGTATGGTCAAAGACTTATCAGTGATGATGATTGCGGTCATTATCGCTGTCGGTATTATGCTTTGGTCATCTAAAGTCTTGATGGACTTTGTCAATAAGCATCCAACGGTAGTCATTCTGTGCCTATGCTTCCTGATGATGATTGGTTTCTCATTGATCGTAGAAGGCTTAGGTTTCCATATTCCGAAGAGTTATTTATATGCTGCGATTGGCTTCTCTGTACTGATTGAATTTCTTAATCAACTCATGCGCCGTAACCAAGAGAAAACAGTATCAACCAATGATTTACGTTTTCGTACAGCATCTGCTGTGATGAGAATGTTAGGTGCGAAAAGTACATCTTCAGATAGTTCAAATAAACAGACGGAAGATGTGCTGGCAACGCAAGCATTGGCAGAAGAGATATTTTCAGATGAAAATGCAGTCTATCAAAGCGTGATGGTGCAAGGCGTATTGGGATTGTCAGAGCGACCTGTAAAGTCGGTGATGACGCCACGACCAGATCTGGAATGGATTGATCTAAACGCAGATGTCGAATCAATTAAAACGCAAATGTTGCACATGAAGCACTCACGTTTGATTTTGGCGCATGGGGAACTCGATAATATTGCAGGTATTGTCCAAACTCACAATGTACTGAATGATTACATTGAGTTAGGTGAATTCAATTTTGAGAAACATTTACGCGAACCTGTGATCGTGCATGAAAATGCACAAGTGTTGATGGTGATGGAACAGCTTCGCCAAGCACCTTTACAAATGGCAATTGTACTCAATGAATACGGTTCGATTGAAGGGATTGCAACGCCAATTGATATTTTAGAAGCGATTGCAGGGGAGTTTCCAAATGAGACTGAACTGGATGCAGCAGCCGAAAGTTTAGAGGATGGCTCACTCTTGATCGATGGTTCGACAGATATTCGTCATATTTCACTGTTACTGAATCGAGATTTGGTCGATGAAGCAGAAGAATATTCGACCTTGTCTGGCTATATCTTATTTCATCTTGGACATTTACCTCAAAACGGTGAAAAGTTTGAAGCAGAAGGTTATGTCTTTGAAGTGGTCACAATGGATGGTCATAAGATAGAAAAGGTACATATCATTCCAAATGAAGATGCAGAAACCTGAAATAGAGTCATTAATCCATTAATCAAAGCATGAACCGAAGCATGATTTAAAAGTTATTTCATTCGCAGCAATCATCAAGCATGGTTAGAATAGCACTCAGTAGAGTGCTATTTTTTTTGGAATATTGATGTCTGATCAAGTCTGTCCCTGTGGTCATGGAAATTATGTAAGCTGTTGCCAACTTTTACACTTAGGTAAAGCCAAAGCACACAGCGCTGAGCAACTCATGCGATCACGTTACAGTGCTTTCGCAGTACACGATTCTAATTATATTGTGAGTACGACAGCGCTCGGACAACAACAAGCTTTAGATCAACAGGCAATACTCGATTGGGCAAAGTCGAACCAATGGCTCAAATTAGACGTGGTTCAGGCTCAAGAGAAAATAGATAAAAATCATGCTCAAGTCGAATTCAAAGCACATTATCATGATGGTCAATCAAATCAAATTCATCATGAAGTATCCCATTTTGTGAAGTTTGAAGAACGCTGGTATTTCCTAGATCCAACCACAGATCAGCAGGTCACCATGAAACAAGCCTGTATTTGTGGCTCGACTAAAAAATTTAAGCAGTGTTGTGCTCAATATTTGTAGAATTTATTTTTATTTAACTTAGAATATTGCGCATCAATTACCCTCACTGGAAGAAGGGCAATGTTACTTACCGTTATTTATATTATTGCGATTACGGCAGAAGCCATGACCGGAGCTCTGTCCGCTGGTCGGCGTAGTATGGATTGGTTTGGTGTGATCATCATTGCCTGTGTCACTGCTCTCGGTGGTGGTTCAGTACGAGATGTATTACTTGGACACTATCCTTTGACTTGGGTCAAACATCCTGAATATCTGGTTTTAACCTGTTGTGCAGCGTTATTTACCATCTTCATTGCCAAATGGATGCGTCATCTACGCTCCGTGTTCCTTCTTCTTGATGCACTGGGTTTAATTGGATTCACCATTATTGGTTGCCAAATTGCGATTCAAATGGAACAAGGTTTTGTGGTGTGTGCGGTGGCAGGGGTGCTGACAGGGGTTTCAGGGGGTATCTTGCGTGACATTCTATGTAATGATGTGCCATTGGTATTCCGCCGTGAACTGTATGCCAGCATTTCATTTGTTGCAGTGATCTTCTATTGGGGATGCATTGAAGTGGGTTTCTCACAAGACATTACCATTATTTCTACTTTGATTTTTGGTTTTTCATTGCGCTGTATCGCCATCTACTTTGGTTTGGAAATGCCGAAATTTATTTATAAAGATGATGATGAGCAATCAGCTTCATCTAAAGATGAAAGCTAAATTTGAACTTAAGCTAGAAAAAAACCAATGAAAGGATCAAAATGACCAACATAATGTGAGGTCATTTTGATCAATTCACATGATAAAAACAGCAATAATGATAATCCCTGTTGTGAAGACAGCATTTCCTTTAGAACTTGCAAAGCACACGATACAGAGACCTTGATATGGACTTAATCTCACGCGTACAACGCCTCCCTATTGGTAAATTTCATTACACCTTGCTCTGGGTAATCGGCTTAGGTTGGATGTTTGATGCCATGGATACAGGATTGATCTCCTTTATTTTGGCAAAAATGGCTGAAGACTGGGCAATGACCCCCACGGAAAAAGGTTGGGTGGTGTCGATTGGTTTTGTCGGTATGGCCATCGGTGCGGTGTGTTCAGGTGCATTGGCAGATCGAATAGGACGTAAAGCGGTTTTTGCTTCGACATTGGTGATTTATAGTATTGCGACAGCGGCCTGTGCTTTTGCTCCAAATTTAACGTGGTTATTGGTTTTCCGTTTTATTGTCGGTTTAGGGCTTGGTGGTCAGTTGCCTGTGGCAGTTACTCTGGTCAGTGAATATATTCCTGCGCATGTTCGTGGTCGCTTTATTGTTCTGCTGGAAAGTTTTTGGGGCTTGGGTTGGTTGATTGCTGCCTTAGTCTCCTATTTTGTGATTCCATCTTTTGATTGGCATGTCGCATTTTTAATTGGCGGTTTACCTGCACTCTATGTATTTGTGATTTTAAAGAAAGTTCCAGAATCTGTGCCTTACTTGATCAATCGTGGACGTATTGAAGAGGCACATGCTTTAGTACAAAAACTGGAGCGTCAATGTGGTGTAGAGGTCATTGAAACGATCGAAGTCAAACCCGTTTCAAGTCAAAACAATATTTCCTTTCGCCAGTTATGGACGGGCGGTTTTGCGCGTCGTAGCTTGATGTTATGGCTGATTTGGTTTGGTATTGTGTATTCGTACTACGGCATTTTTACCTGGTTACCCAGCTTATTGGTCAAAGAAGGCTATACCATTGTTCAATCCTTTGAATATGTCTTGGTCATGATTTTGGCACAATTACCAGGTTATATTGTAGCGGCATGGTTGGTTGAAAAATTGGGTCGTAAGCCGACACTGGCAGGTTTCATTGCGATGTGTGCGGTGGCGGCTTACTTCTTTGGGCAATCGACGACAGTGGGTATGATCATGTTCTGGGGATGCTTAATGTCATTCTTCAACTTAGGTGCTTGGGGAGTTCTATATACCTACACACCTGAGCAATATCCTGCCAATATTCGCGCCTTTGGTTCAGGTTGGGCAGGGGCGATTGGTCGTATTGGTGGTATTGTCGCGCCTTTAGTGGTGACGCATATGATGGTGGCTGAAAATGGTTTTAGCCATGTCTTTATGATGTTTACTGCGGTACTTTTGGCTGTTGCTGCGGTCATCATTGTATTAGGCGAAGAAACCAAAGGTAAAACTTTAGAATCGATTGGGATGTGATAGATTTATCACATCAATATCAAAATCCAGTTTTTACAAACTCAATACTTAGAACTGGATGATTTTTAAACCATAAGACATAAATTGTCGCAGTGTATTGCTCCATACCCTTGTGCGGGAGCATCCTGAGACTTAGCATAACCACTTAGACACAAGAAATATTGAATAAGGACGAAAGGTTTTATGACAAGCCTTGCGCATCAAGCTACAGAGAATCGTTCTGTCGCAGAATTTACCGAACAAGCTTATCTTAATTACGCCATGTACGTGATTATGGATCGTGCATTGCCTCATATTAGCGATGGTTTAAAACCCGTTCAGCGCCGTATTGTGTATGCAATGAGCGAACTCGGTTTAAAACACAGTGGTAAACCTAAAAAATCTGCACGTACAGTGGGCGATGTGTTGGGTAAATACCATCCACACGGTGACTCTGCTTGTTATGAGGCCATGGTACTGATGGCTCAGCCTTTTAGTTATCGCTATCCTTTTATTGAAGGACAGGGAAACTGGGGGTCGCCGGATGATCCAAAATCTTTCGCTGCGATGCGTTATACCGAAGCTAAACTTTCACAATACAGTGAAGTGTTGCTCTCAGAGTTGGGGCAAGGTACTTGTGATTGGCAGGATAACTTTGACGGTTCAATGAAAGAGCCTGTCAACTTACCTGCACGTGTACCGAATATTCTCTTGAATGGTACAACAGGTATTGCGGTAGGGATGGCAACCGATATTCCACCGCATAATTTACGTGAAGTTGTAAAAGGGACGATTGCACTGATTCGTAATCCGAACTTAAGTGATGAGAAAATTTCGGAATATATTCCTGCGCCTGACTTACCGACCAAAGCTGAAATTATCACGCCACCCGATGAATTGCTGAAAATTCAAAGTACAGGTCGTGGCAGTTATCGTATGCGTGCTGTGTATACGATTGAAAAAAATGAAATCGTGATTACAGATTTACCTTATCAGGTGTCAGGTTCAAAAATTATCACTCAAATTGCGGATCAAATGACAGCGAAAAAACTGCCATTGGTCAGCGATGTTCGTGATGAATCTGATCATAAAAACCCAACGCGTTTAGTGATCGTACTACGTTCAAATCGTATTGATGCTGATGCAGTCATGAGTCATTTATTTGCGACCACAGATTTAGAATCAAGCTATCGTGTCAATATGAACATGATTGGTGCCGATGGTCGTCCGCAAGTCAAATCAATTCGTCGTATTCTTTTAGAATGGATTGAGATTCGTAAAACGACTGTGACTCGCCGTCTTCAATACCATTTAAATAAAATTGAAAAACGCCTGCATATTTTAGGTGGTTTAATTGTTGCATATTTAAATATTGATGAAGTGATCCAAATCATTCGTGAAGAAGATCAGCCAAAACCTGTATTGATGGAACGCTTTGGTCTCGATGAGATTCAGGCAGAAGCCATTTTAGAACTCAAACTTCGTCATTTGGCCAAGCTTGAAGAAATGGAAATGCGCCGAGAGCAAGAAGAGCTTGAGGCAAAGGCAGCAATTATTCGTGAACAATTGGCAAATCCAGAATCTTTGAAAAATCTGATTATTGGTGAGCTGAAAGACGATGCGAAAAAATTTGGTGATGACCGTCGTTCACCGATTGTACAACGTGCAGAAGCATCCGCGATTAGCGAACAAGACTTCATGCCAGCAGACCCTGTGACGGTTATTTTGTCGGATGCAGGTTGGATTCGTTGTGCCAAAGGCCATGATGTGGATGCGGAAAATGCAAATTTCCGTGCGGGGGATAAATACCTCAGTCACGCGCAAGGGAAATCGAATCAAAAAGTTTATGTGATTGATGAGGCAGGTCGAAGCTATGCGTTGCCAATCAACACTTTACCATCGGCGCGTGGCTTGGGTGAACCTTTGAGTTCAAAACTATCACCTGCAAGTGGTGTTGGTTTTAAACAAATCTTTATTGCAGATGATGATGCTGAAATCTTAGCGGTGAGTTCCAAAGGCTACGGCTTTAAGACGCAGGCCAAACAACTCGATACCAATGCCAAAGCAGGTAAAGCGTTCTTAAGTCTTGCGGATGATGCTGAAGTCATGCCTTTGGACGTGATCAGTGGTCACTCTCATTTAGCAGTACTGAGTAGTTCTGGTCGTTTATTGCTGATTGAGCTGTCAGAATTGCCAATGCTAAATAAAGGTAAAGGCAATAAGTTGATACAACTTGATACAAGTGAACGAATTTTGTCCATGACTTCACTTAATTTAAATGAAACAATTCAGGTGGTTGCAGGACAACAACAATTAAAACTGAAAGGTGATGATCTGCAAAAATATGTGGCAAAACGAGCGACTAAAGGTCAGCTCTTACCACGCGGATATCAAAAAGCAAATAGACTGTTCATTCAAAGATAAAACTAGCATCCTTTAAGCAAAATACGTTATATATGAATCGTATTGAATTAAATGGATGCATTATTGAGCACAAACAAATTGAATAAATTTGCTCAATATTGAAAAGAACAGTTTAAAAACCAAGGATTACTAATTGGAGAATAAGGCATTATGGAAAAAATTTGGTTCGCTGAATACCAAAAGACTGGGATTCCAGAAACTGTAGAATTGCCACCGGAAAATACTTCTCTTATTGATATTTTTGAACGTAATTTCCAGAAATTTGGTTCGCGTGATGCTTTTATCTTCATGGATAAAACTTTGTCGTTCAATGAACTCGATGTTGCCAGTCGTCAATTTGCTGCTTACCTACAAGGTTTAGGTTTAGCCAAAGGTTCGCGTGTAGCAGTGATGATGCCTAACGTTCTACAGTATCCAGTGGTTGCTTTAGGTGTATTCCGTGCAGGTTTAGTTCTTGTAAACGTGAACCCACTTTATACTGCACGTGAATTGGAACATCAGTTAAATGACTCAGGTTCTGAAGCTTTGGTCATCATTGAAAACTTTGCTTCGGTTTACCAAGCGATTATTGGTAAAACACCAGTCAAACATGTGATTGTGGCTTCTGTAGGGGATATGCTCGGTACGCTTAAGGGTACATTGGTGAATTTTGTATTGCGTAAAGTGCGCAAACAAATTCCTGCATGGAACATTCCGGGACATGTAACCTTTAATGCAGCAATGGCAAAAGCCAATGTCAGCAATTATAAGCGTCCAACGATTTCTTTAAGTGATACTGCTGTACTGCAATACACAGGTGGTACAACAGGGGTCTCTAAAGGTGCAGAGTTAACTCATCGCAACCTTGTCGCTAACTTGCTGCAAGCGGATGGTATTTTCCAAAGTAAATTTGGTAAAGCAGATGGATCTAAAGATGATCGCATTTTCTGTGCCTTACCGCTTTATCATATCTTTGCATTTATGGTGTGTGCGCTTTACGGGATGTACAAAGGTCAAGCGAATGTCTTGATTCCAAACCCACGTGATTTACCTGCGGTGATTAAAGAGCTTCGCAAATATCAGCCTGGTTTCTTCCCTGCAGTCAATACTTTGTTTAATGCTTTGGTGCACAACGAAGAATTCCAACAGCTTGATCACAGTAAGCTGGTAATGGCGATGGGTGGTGGCATGGCTGTATTGCCTTCGACTGCTGCTGCTTGGAAAAAGATTACGGGCACTAATATTATTGAAGGCTATGGTCTATCTGAGACCTCTCCAATTGCAACAGCAAACCCACCTGCATCTGAAGAATTCAGCGGCACTATTGGTATTCCATTGCCTTTAACGGATGTTGCGATTTTGGATGATGATGGTAATCATCTTGCACTTGGCGAGCAGGGCGAAATCTCGATTCGTGGTCCGCAAGTGATGAAGGGCTACTGGAACCGTCCGGACGAAACTGCAAAAGTTATGACTGCTGATGGATATTTCCGTACAGGTGATATTGGCGTCATGGACAGCCGTGGTTATGTCAAAATCGTTGATCGTAAAAAAGACATGATCTTGGTTTCTGGCTTTAACGTTTATCCTTCTGAAATTGAAGAAGTGATTGCAACGCATCCAAAAGTATTGGAAGTGGCTGCAATTGGTGTGACGGATGAGAAATCAGGTGAAGTACCGAAACTGTTTGTCGTGAAGAAAGATCCTTCATTAACTACAGAAGAAGTACTTGCTTATGCTAAAGAGAATTTAACAGGCTATAAACGCCCACGTTATGTTGAATTTTTGGATGAATTGCCGAAATCTAACGTGGGTAAAATCTTACGTAAAGATTTGCGTAAATAATTCATTACCAGATAAGAAAAGCGCCCTCGGGCGCTTTTTTTATAATCTGAACAGAGTATTATTTTTTCATAAACCAACGATCAATGTATGGACGGCTAATACCAACAATACCGACAAATGTCATCATGGTTCCTGCATGACGTCCGACTGCTTGTAAAGGAATGGCGCCGTGATAACTGAAATAGATATCAACCAAACTATAGATGCTGACAAAGAGTAGCCATAATTTTAAATTAGCACGCTTAATTCCAACAGCATAAAACGCAATCCAGAGGACTAAAAAAGTTCCTAACGTGGACTGCCAATTTAAGTTGGCGCAGATCACGCAAATTAAAAATGCAACGATAGGCAAAACAAAATAAAGTACACGATCGACTTTTTTCTGCTGTACGTGTTGTTGATCTAATACATCAAACAGTTCTTTCTGATCAGAATTTGCCATATCCGTTCCAATGAAATTTTCAAAACGCAATAATTTAGCAAAAATTATCGCATATACACCATGCTATGATAACCCGAATCGCGGATAAGGATTTTTCTTTAAAATCATAAGCTCAATGTAATTTTATGATTAGTTTTTAGTGTTATCAGACCAAAGAATAGACTTTTTTATGCTCAAAATGATGGGTAAGTCTCAAGATGAATAATCTCATTTCTTTAAGCAGGATTCGGGTTATGATATGACCTATAAGAAATTATTGGATAGAAAATTCATGTATGGGATTGATGGCATCATATATTTAATTTTAATTGCCTGTTTAATGCCGTACGTTTTTACCATCATTGCGAAAGTCGCAGCTGGTTTTAACGTCAAAGATAATCAGAACCCACGCGAGTTTTTAGCGAAATCCACAGGTTTGGCTGCACGTGCGAATGCTGCCCAACAAAATAGTTTTGAAAGTCTTCCATTATTTATTGCATCCATTTTAATGGCTGAATATATGGTGATTTCACAAGTCATTATCATGATGCTTGGTGGGGCATACATTGTGCTACGTGCGATCTACGGCATTTGTTATTTATTGAATCTTTCGACATTACGATCAATTATTTGGTTCTTGTCGATGGCATGTCCAATTTATTTATTGATCTTGGTGATTCGGTTAATGTAAAACTGACCGATAGACATACCCAAATATATTCTTGCAAATGTATAATCGAATGATGATTGCTTGATAAAGCGTTATAATCGACACTAACTATTGAACACTACATTGTTAAAGAGTTTCCTATGAGCTACAGTAACATTCCAGCTGGTAAAGACGCACCAAACGATATCTATGTAATTATCGAAATTCCTGCAAATGCAGCTCCGATTAAGTACGAAATTGATAAAGATTCTGATGCTTTGTTTGTAGACCGTTTCATGGGTACAGCAATGTTCTACCCAGCGAACTATGGCTATGTACCAAATACACTGTCTTTAGATGGCGATCCATTAGACGTGTTAGTGGTTACTCCACATCCAGTTGAACCAGGTTCTGTGATTCGTTGCCGTCCAGTGGGTAAATTAAATATGGAAGATGACGGTGGCGTAGATGCTAAACTTGTTGCAGTTCCACATGACAAATTGACACCAATCTACAAAGATATTCAAGAATATACGGATCTTCCACCGTTATTGATCAGCCAAATTGAACATTTCTTCCAACACTACAAAGATCTTGAGCCAGGCAAATGGGTTAAGTTGAGTGGTTGGGAAGGTTCTGACGTAGCTAAGCAAGAAGTTCTTAGCTCAATCGCTGCATATGCTGAAGCAAACAAATAATTGTTATTTGTATATTTAGTCTTTTGTTTTAAGGCTAAATAAAAAAACCTGCACATTGTGCAGGTTTTTTTATGACTTAGATTTTGCTAGAAATTAAAATAATTTCACAGGAATATCTAAGAATAAACGCCATTCATTCGTATCTGGCATGTAGTAGTCATTTGCATAAGCATCATCATTACGATAATGAGAATAACGCACACGTAAGCTAGCATCTTTCGCAAAACCAGATTGAACGGTATATTTCACTTGGTTAAAGATTTCACTTTCTTTTGCATTACTATCTGTTGCGGTATCGATGTCCCAACCATAAACATATGCCGAAGTCCAACTTAATCCAGGAGTAACATATTGACCTAGGTCTACGCTATATTGAACTTGAACTGATTTTTCATCGCGACCGTTGAAATCAGATAAATAAGAGTTTGGTAGGTAGATACTTTGGAAGCCATCAGCATTTTCACCATATGCATAACCGGTATTACCTGTACTTTGTTGGTAAGCCAACATTACATTGTGTGCACCAGTATTATAAGAACCTGAAATTGCCCAAATATTATTGCTACGATCATCTGAGTTCGCATCTAATGTTGAAGATGATGCGCTTGCCCCTTTATCCCATTCGGTACGATAACCACTGAAGTCATACGTTAATGAAGCATTATTTGCTAAAGGTTGTTTAAAATTAGCATTTACATAATGGCGCTCTAAAGCATTTTTACTGTCGATACCATAGTATGAGCCATTAATTTGCTCATTAAACTTGTATTTAGCACCCCAAACAATTGCACTATCAAGCTTATTTTCATCAGTAGAAATTTGCTCAGACATTTGATTTTTGGTGAATTTACCAGCTACAACTTCTAAGTTTTCGATCTCGCGGCTTTTCGCTAAAACGCCTTCAAAATACTCAGGAACCATACGACCTGTATTGCTTGCAAGCACAGGAAGATCTAGAACTTGAGTACCATATTCAACTGTCGTATTTGAAATACGTGCCTTTACACTCGCACCACCACGTGCCCAATGATCATATGCATCTTTTGTACCATCAGCATTGAGCTGATCGTGTACTGGAATCATATTATTTCCAGTATGACCATTTTTACCAAGTTTAATAGATGCATCACCTACAGCATTAACACCGAAACCAACAACGCCTTGAGTAAAGCCAGATTCCAATTTAAAAATTGCTGATTGAGCTGTGGAGCTATTATCTAGTCCGGGAGCTACATTTTTTTTGTCACGATGTAAATGACCTGTACGGAATAGTACTGATCCTTCAGCATCTTCAACAAAGCCTTTAGACTCGCTTTGTTCACTTGCAAAAGCAGTTGAAACCAAAGCAGCTTGAATGAGGACTGCTAATGTTAATTTTTGTGATTTTTGCATTGGGGGCGCCTCATACAAAATGATTATGAATGTGAAATTAAATGTATACACAATGTATAACAAATTATAATTCATTATAATTTTTTTTCATCAAATGGTTATAAGATGTTGGTATATGGAGCGTTGGGAAGATTGATTGAAATATAAAGCTTTAACATTATTTAAAATTATAAAAAACATTGTTTTAGTAAAAAGTGGGCATAAATTGATAGATGTTTTTCATTTTTTTATTTTCAAATGATTAAAATTATTTTAGAAATTCTTCAAATTAATTTTTTCTATAAGAATGTTAAACACTCTTTTTGGATAAATTAAGTACATCGCGAATCAGATGATTTTCCGATACATAAATCCGATGCATCAATAAGTTTTTAGCTTTCAACATTCAATTCATCATTAAAAATCTAAATTTTTAGCAATATTTATTTTTATTTGAATACAATACCAACAAATAATCGGTGTGAAATGTAATGTTAATTCATAAAAAATTAGTTGTAAGCTTGGGTATCTCCCTAACAGTTTTAGCTACAAATGCTTTTGCAGAAGACAAGCCTTCAATTTTAAATGGTGTGGTTTCTGGAAATATTGGTGCAGTCACTAAATATATTTATCGTGGTGGTGTCGAAAATGATGATATCGCACTTCAAGGTGGCTTAACCTATACCCATAACAGCGGCGTTTTTGTTGGTTATTGGGGATCAACTTTAGATTATGATCCCAAAGGGCGAGATCACGGTTCAGAACATGATTTCTCTATTGGTTTTGCAAATTCGATCAATGATGATTGGAGCTATAGCTCACAAATCATGGCCTATGTTTATCAAAATGGTGGTCATACTTATAACGATGATCGGACAGAAAAGCGCTCTACCACGGGCTATGATCTGGTGAATGATGTGAGTTATAAAGATTTGAGCTTAGGCCTCACGGTAAGTTTAGCAGACGCAGATTATGGTAACGCAGGAGATGTTTACCTTAGTGCTGCCTACAGTTATGCATTGCCATATGAATTTTCTTTGAATACCAGTGTGGGAGCTTCTATTTATAATGATGGTCGCGATGATTCTATTGTCCAAACAGCTCATGATTTCGCAATGAATGAAGTTCGTTTAGGACTCAGTAAACCGTTGCTCGATACAGGTATTGAAATGAGTTTAGATTATATCTGGGGCGGTCGAGATCGTTATGATGAAAAACTCAAAGATCATTTGGTTTATGCTGTGACATATAGTTTTTAAAACGGTTTTTAAATAAATCAAAAGTGTATCGCGCTAGGCGATGCACTTTTTTTATGCGTAAATTTATGGCGTAGTTAAGTTTTAGTCTCAAAAAAAGGCATATTTCCAGAAAGTATAAATTGAATTGATGCTGAGTTTAAAAAATGAGAAATCCTTTTTTTATTGTAAAATATGGATATTGATCAAGAAATTAGGTGTTTGAGTTGTTTTAAATATCATTTAAAAATAATAATTTGCTTATTCAATATCGAGTTTTAGCTATTTGTCTTTAAAGATTTGGCATAGCTATTGCTATTCATCCTACGAGTTTATCAATTATCACAAAAAAGCCTTTAAGCGATGATGTAGGGGAATATCAAATGAAACTAACTTTAAAAGCACTCGGTCTAGCAGTTGCTACATCTGCATCAACCATCACTTTTGCAGAAACTCCAGCCTTACCATATGGCTTAAGTTTTAGTGGTTCGGCGGCAGTCACTTCAGATTATCGTTTCCGTGGTTTGACTCAAACCTCGAGTGATCCTGCTGTACAAGCTGGCTTTACACTGGGTCATACTTCGGGTCTTTATTTTGGTCTATGGGGTTCAAATGTAGATTTTGGTGAAGGCTCCCCAAGCTTAGAGCTTGATCCTTCGATTGGTTATGCAACCACACTGGATAATTTCGCAAGTAAGCCAGTATTGGATGTCGGTTTGGTTTATTACAATTACCCAAGCGCTAGCGATCTGAACTGGTTAGAACTTTATGGAAAAATGACATTCAATGACGTTTTAATAGCGGGCGATGGTATTTTAACCAATGTGAATTTTACCAATGACTATGCAGGTGCTGACTTAGACAGCTGGAATGTCAATGCCACTTATTCTGCGCCACTGGGATCTTCGGGTTTTGGTGGTGTCGTAGGTGTCGGTTATACAACTATTGATGAAGATGAGTTTTTCAATGGTGATGACAATTATATCGACTGGAAAGCAGGGCTAACGTATAACTTTAAAGCACTTCCAAGTGTGACTGCTGAGTTAGCCGCTGTGGGCTCAAATGTTGATACGGATGGTATGAGTTCTAGTGTTAAACGTGGTTATGAAACAGGCGCGGTGTTTACGTTAACCAATACGTTCTAATACTTTAAAAGGAAAAAGCCCAAGAATGGGCTTTTTATGTAGGTTATTTTTAGATGAATGAGTCCATTCAATAATTTAAGTATTTTGTTCTCGATAAGACAATGCTTCAGTCAAATGAGAGGACTGAATTTTTTCACTCAGGTCTAAATCTGCGATGGTACGAGCAACGCGTAAAATACGATGATAAGCACGTGCTGAAAGATTCAAACGTTGTTGCGCCATAGCGATGATATTTTGTGAAGGCTCATCGAGAAGCGCATAGATTTCCAATTGTTGAGGGGTCAATGCCTGATTCAAAAATCCTTGTCGTTTCATTTGAAGATGGTAAGCTTCAATCACTCTCGCTCTGACAGTCTCAGAATTTTCAACAGGTTTGGGATCTTGTAAATCTTGTGATTTTAATGGCGGAACATCGATATGCAAATCAATACGGTCGAGTAAAGGACCCGAAATTCGATTTTGATAACGCTTAATCGATTCAGCAGAACATTGACAGCGGCTGTCTTGATTAAATGCATAACCACAAGGACATGGATTCATTGCTGCAATGAATTGGAAATTCGCAGGAAAAGTGATTTGCCGAGAGGCTCTAGAAATTACGATTTCTTTTGATTCCAACGGTTGGCGTAACACCTCTAAGACTTTACGGTCAAACTCAGGAAGCTCATCTAAAAATAAAACGCCAAGATGGGCGAGTGTAATTTCACCCGGTTTAGGATGAGAACCACCGCCGACCAATGCAACGGCTGAAGCCGTATGATGAGGTGCTCGAAAGGGTCTCTGTCCAAAAAGATGTTGCGTATTAGCGATAGAATAAATACTGGCAACTTCCAAATTTTCTTGCGCTGTCAGTGGAGGCAAAATGCTGGACAAGCGAGAAGCCAATAATGTTTTACCCGTCCCAGGCGGCCCTTTAAATAAGATTGAGTGACCTCCCGCTGCGGCAATTTCTAAAGCACGTCGTGGTCTCAGTTGTCCTTTGACATCAGCCAGATCATGCTTATACATATTATTCTGCTTTTTAACTGTGCTTGAAAATGCATCAATAGGGTGCGTTTTTAGAAAATGATCACAGACTTCTTTTAAGCTTTTTGCCCCAAACACTTCAAAATCAGGTAATTGAGAAGCCTCATCCGCATTTGCCCTAGAAAGCATCAATTTATGATGAGCGAGCTGACAAGCCATCGCAATAGCTAGGGTTCCACTGACAGGTCGTAATAGACCATCTAATGCCAACTCACCAATAAATTCATATTCATCTGTGACATTTTCAGGGAGTTGCCCTGATGCAATCAAGATGCCTAAAGCAATAGGAAGATCCAGTCGAGAACCATCTTTAGGCAAGTCAGCAGGCGCAAGATTGATGGTTAAACGCTTGGTAGGAAATAGAAAACCGCTGTTGATAATGGCAGAACGGACACGATCTTTACTTTCGCGAACAGCAGCTTCAGGCAAGCCGACAATGGTCAGAGAGGGCAAGCCTTGACTGACATGCACCTCTACTTCAATGAGAGGGGCATGTAAGCCAAGTACAGCTCGGGTATATATTTTTGCAAAAGACATAGTTCTAAACCTGATATTTTTATTTTTGATTTATTTTTAATCGTTTTGTTTTCATTATGCACAATTAGAGTGCAGTTTTAGTGCTTCTGCTGAATCAGCGCTTCTAGAGCTTTGACTTGCTGCTGGAGTTGATCAAGGCGTGTATTGGCATTTGAAAGGGCAGTTTTTTGACGCTCAATTTCATCTTTAGAGACTAAATCCATTTTAGTGACCGCCTCATTAAGCAATGCACGTAAATTATTTTCAACGTCTTTTTTAGGTTGATCTAGCTGTTCTAATATAGCTTGTAATAATGTTTCGATCATGTGCTATCCAAAATACAGGGTATTGATTTGCATTGTAACATCGCTTCTCTGTAGCCCCTACATATAAGCATAGAGCATAGGACAAACCAATAACAAGATGAATATTTACGATCAAAAATTGTATGTTTTTTTAAAGCTTAAACATCCGTAGAAGTATAAAATAAGGTATAAGATGTTTCTTGCCGAAATGGATTAATCACCCCAACCATTATGAAGTTTTGGCATGAAATTTGAACATAAAACCTTACTGGTGAAAAAAGCCGAAGGAAAACAACATGAAACTTGTAACAGCAATCGTTAAACCATTCAAACTCGATGATGTGCGTGAAGCACTTTCTGAAATTGGCGTTCAAGGAATTACCGTCACAGAGGTGAAGGGATTTGGTCGTCAAAAAGGTCACACAGAGCTTTATCGTGGTGCTGAATATGTCGTCGATTTCCTACCAAAAGTCAAAATTGAGATTGCAATCAGTGATGAAATGGTTGATTCAGTGATCGAATCAATCACACGTGTAGCAAGCACTGGCAAAATTGGTGACGGAAAAATTTTCGTAACTAACTTAGAGCAAGTTATCCGTATCCGTACAGGTGAAACTGGCGCAGACGCTGTTTAATTTGGCACGAAGTTTGCTGAGTTAGACCTAACTCGCAAAAAAATGAGGTTGGGGGATACGAATGAAAAAGATGCTATTTGCGCTGAGTTTATCTGGCGCACTTTTAGGTGGTTCTGCTGCATGGGCAGAGACTGTTGTGTCAGAACCCGTAGTGACAGAAGGTGTTGCAGTTGTTGCAACTGAAGCATCTTCAGCTGTTGCCCCTAATACTGTTGCAGAATTACCAACAGCGGTTGAGGCTCCAGTTGTAAAAGAACAACCAAAATTAGATACAGGTGATACAGCATGGATTTTAGTGTCCACAGCACTTGTACTCTTAATGACGATTCCAGGTTTGGCGTTGTTCTACGGCGGTATGGTTCGTAAGAAAAACGTATTGAGCACAATGGCGCATAGCTTTGTTGCAGCAGCAATCGTAAGTATCACTTGGGTTGCAGTCGGTTATAGTCTTGCCTTTGGTGAAGGAAATGCCTTTATCGGTAGTTTAGACAAAGTCATGCTGTCTGGCATCACGACAGAAGCACTCACTGGTACGATTCCTGAAATTCTCTTTGTTATTTTCCAAATGACCTTTGCCATTATTACTGTAGCCATCCTTACAGGTTCGATCGCAGAGCGTATGAAATTTGGAGCTTTCGTAGCCTTTATTACCATTTGGTCAATCGTGGTCTATGCGCCGATTACTCACTGGGTATGGGGTGGTGGTTGGTTAGGTAACGACGGTGCACTAGATTTTGCCGGTGGTACGGTTGTCCATATTAACTCTGGTGTTGCTGGTCTAGTGGCTGCATACATGCTGGGTAAGCGTATGGGCTTAGGTCGTGAATCAATGGCACCGCATAACCTTGTATTGACTGTGATCGGTGCAAGTTTAATTTGGGTTGGGTGGTTTGGTTTCAATGGTGGTTCTGCTTTGGGCGCGAATGGTTCAGCAGGTTATGCATTGGTTGTGACTCAAGTTGCCGCAGCGGCAGCAACAATTGCTTGGTTAATCACTGAAAAAGTGGTTCGTGGTAAAGCTTCTGTACTTGGTGGAGCATCGGGTGCTGTGGCGGGTCTGGTTGTGATTACACCTGCTGCTGGTTTTGTGACTGTTGATGGTGCATTGGCAATGGGTCTGATCGGTGGTGTCGTATGTTTCTGGGGTATTACTGCGCTTAAACGTGCACTGAAAGCAGATGATTCGTTGGATGCCTTTGGTCTACATGGTGTCGGTGGTATCGTGGGTGCAATTTTGACCGCATTCTTTGCCAGCGAATTCATCATGGGAGATAAAGCACCGACGAATGTCATAAGTCAATTATGGGTACAAGTTGAAGGTGTACTGGCAACGATCGCCTACTCAGCAGTATTAACATTTATTATTCTTAAAGTGATTGATCTTGTGATCGGTATCCGTGTTGAAAATGATGACGAACGTATGGGTCTCGATTTGAGTCAACATGGTGAACGCATTGAATAATTGACTATGATAGATTCAATGAAACAATAGATTCGCTAAAAAGAAATATCAATATATTGTATCAAACAGCCCCGATGGGCTGTTTTTTTTCTATATATTGAGGAAAGCTCAACAATCGAATATTTTTTTGCTACACTAAGCTCAAATACAAATTGTTCAATTAAAACGCTATGCATTGTCCATTTTGCAACGCGGCAGACAGTAAAGTCATAGACTCTCGTTTAGCTGCTGAAGGCTGTCAAATTCGTCGTCGCCGAGAATGTATTTCTTGTAATGAACGTTTTACGACTTTTGAAAGTTTTGAAGTCGTGATGCCGCGTGTCACCAAATCTGATGGTAAAAATGAACCTTATGATGAGGCAAAACTTCGCCGTTCATTGATGCATGCATTACAAAAGCGTCCTGTAACACAAGAGCAGATTGAAACTGTGCTCAGTGATATTCAACTGCAAATTCGCCGTTTGGGTGAGCGTGATGTTCGATCACGTACCATTGGTGAAATTGTGATGAAGGCATTGTTTGCACTGGATCATGTCGCTTATGTACGTTTTGCATCGGTTTATCAAGATTTTCAAGATGTAGAAGCATTTCGTCGTCAAATTGAACAAATGCAAAATCGAGATTCTGATTAACATTCTGCGCCATTGTTCTTCATTTCAGATTTAGGAAAATTATGTCTGTGTTTCCCCATGAGCCGAATCAACTTGATTCACATCAGCAAGATCAAGCATGGATGCGCGCTGCGATTGCTTTGGCTCGAAAAGGGCAATATACAACGCGACCCAATCCAAATGTCGGTTGTGTGATTGTCAAAGATGGGCAGATGGTTGGTCAGGGTTTTCATCCTCAAGCAGGTCAACCCCATGCGGAAGTTTTTGCACTTCGTGAAGCAGGTGAAACTGCGCGTGGAGCGACTGCATATGTAACTCTAGAGCCCTGTGCACATTATGGTCGAACGCCTCCATGTGCTAAAGGTTTGGTTGAAGCAGGTGTCAAGAAAGTTGTCGTTGCATGTATGGATCCAAACCCATTGGTGGCAGGTAAGGGTATTGATATTTTGCGTCAAGCAGGTATCCAAGTCGAAGTAGGGATATGTGAAGAACAAGCCAAACAATTGAACAAAGGCTTTCTAAAGGCAATGTTCACAGGTATGCCTTATGTCCGATTAAAAGTTGCATCCAGTCTTGACGGGCGGACTGCGATGGCTTCAGGTGAATCAAAATGGATCACAGGAAGCGAAGCACGTTTGGATGTCCAACATTGGCGTGCCATCTCAGGCGCAGTAATCACGGGTATTGAAACTGTTTTAGCGGATGATCCCCAACTCAATGTACGTCAACTGCCTGATGCGAATGTCGAACAGATTGTACAGCCGAAGCGTGTTATTTTAGACCGTCAAGGCCGTTTACCTTTAGATGCAAAGTTATTGGATCATCCAGAAACAGTCATGGTCATGGGACCTTTTCGTCCAGAACTGGCTCAGCTTGGCGTGATTCAGCTTGAAGTTCAGTCGCTCACTGATTTGTTAAAAGCATTAAAAGATTTTCAAATTTATGATGTATTGATTGAGGCAGGTGCAACCCTTTCGACTGCTTTTTTGCAGGAAAATTTGGTTGATGAAATGATCAGCTATATTGCACCAACTTTTCTTGGTCAATCTGCTCGTGCCATGTTCAATGCTGAATTTATCAGTATGGCAGAACAACTTCGTTTTGAACTGAATGAGCTTACCCAAGTGGGTGGCGATATCCGTTTAAAACTCACCCCTTCTAAGAGTTAGTATGAATTCAGAGTCAACGGTTTACCATAAACGTCGTCATGCAGCACGAACTACAGATGAATACTTATTTAATCAACTTGTGCCTTATTTAGGCAACAAGCGTCGTTTATTGCATCTTATTTTAGAAGCGTTAGAAAGCACAGGAACGCTGAACAATAAAAATGCTCGTGCGCCTATTTTTGCAGATTTTTTTGCAGGTAGTGGCGTGGTATCACGTTTGGCTCGTCAGAATGGCTATCGTGTGATTGCCAATGACTGGGAACCATATAGTCATGCATTGAATAATGCGATCTTATCTTGCACAGATGCCCCTCCATTTAAAGAGTTAGGTGGTTATCAAAAGGCCTTAGATTATTTAAACCGCTTACCTGAAGTCAAAGGTTGGGTCACGCATAACCTTTGCCCCCGCAATGACGAAATTTATGATCCAAGTCGAGATCGTTTGTTCTTCAAACGCCGTAATGGAATGAAAATTGACGCGATTCGTCAGCAAATTGCAACGTGGCAGGCTCAAGGTGCAATCGATGATGTTGAAATGAGTGCTTTATTGTCACCACTTCTCTATTCAGCGAGCTTTGTCAGTAACACCTCTGGTGTATTTAAAAGCTTTCACCATGGTTGGGGTGGCAAGACGCAAACCGCATTGGAACGGATTGAGTCATTATTGTGGTTAACGCCGAATCGTTTTTGTGAAATAGGCGACCCTAAGGTGCCTATGGCTGAAATGTGGTGTGTTGATGCGCAACATTTGGCGAATCAGATGAGCGGTTTTGAAGTCGATGTGGCTTATCTAGATCCACCGTATAATCAGCATGCATACAGCAGTAACTATCATGTACTCAATGCATTGACCTTATGGGATCAAGTCGATTTACCGACACCAGACACCAAAGGTTATAAAAGTGGAATTGATCGTGCTTGGCGTAAAGAACGCCCAAGTCCTTATAACTCTTCAAAATATGCCAAAGAAGCCTATGAAAAGTTATTGTCGACCATCAATGCACGTTACATTCTGACCAGTTATTCAACCGATGGTAATATTGAAGCGGGTGATTTACTTAAAGCCAATTTAGAGCGTGGTCGTGTCACTTTATTGACGCAAGATGTCCCACGCTATCGTGTCAGTAAACAACGTCAATCTGAACGTGCACGCGTGCTTGAGTTTATTGTAATTACCGATACACATGCCAAATCGGGGCCTCCGATTCGTCAGTTATTGGGTCAGTTGCATCACTATGCTGAGTTAGGTGGTGTCGATGCGACAGGCGTCGCGACACAGCTCGATTTGTGGTAAAAAATGAAAGAATACTTAGAGATACAGATATGTTCACAGGCATTATTGAAAGTTTAGGTCAAGTTGAAAGTCTTCAAAGTGTAGGTGGCGATATTCGTTTACGTATTCAAAGTAACTTGGATATGTCAGACGTACATTTAGGCGACTCGATTGCAACGAATGGTATTTGCTTAACTGTGATTGACTGGGGTGACAATTGGTATGCTGCGGATGTTTCTCGTGAAAGCTTAAACCGCTCAACTGTGGGGCAATGGAAAGTTGGGCAGCCTGTCAATGTCGAGAAAGCCATGCTACCGACCACACGTTTTGGCGGGCATATTGTCAGTGGTCATGTCGATGCTGTGGGTGAAATTACCGTGGTTCGTCAGGATGCACGTTCTTTGTATTTTGAAGTGACTGCACCGGTTGAGATCGCAAAGTATTTGGCTGGAAAAGGTTCTGTAACTGTGGATGGGATCAGCTTGACCATTAATCACTTGCGTGGAAATATTTTAAGTCTAAATTTGATTCCGCACACAGCTGAAAGAACCAATATTGGGACATGGAAAACTGGCACGAAGGTCAACTTAGAAGTGGATGTTTTAGCACGTTATATTGAACGTTTACTCTTGGGTGATCGGGCTGCTGAACAGAAACCTGAATCAAAACTGAGTATGGATTTTTTAGCTGCCAATGGTTTTTTGCGCTAAAAACAGACTAAAATAGAACACAGCCTAATTTATTAGGCTGTTTTATTTTGTGAACATTTAACTTTATATCTTAGAAATGATGTGGAGAAACAACATGCAACGAGTACGTGTGAATGATTGATTTTTTACTACATCTTGAACAATTACTGCCGATGCTATTAGAGCAGTATGGTGTTTGGATTTATGCCATTTTATTCTTGGTAATTTTTGCTGAAACGGGTTCAGTTTTTATGTTTTTCTTGCCCGGTGATAGTTTGCTGATCGCGATCGGTGCGCTATGTTCTACAACTGAACTCATTCATTTAAATTATATGGGCTTAACCTTATTTATTGCCAGTGTATTGGGCTATACCGTCAATTACTACACAGGTCGTTGGCTGGGACTCAAATATTTTAATAAACACACGCGTTATCTCAAGCCAGAATATATTGAAAAGACCAATTACTATTTTATCAAACATGGGGGTAAGACCATTTTGGTCGCACGGTTTATTCCTTTTGTCCGTTCTTTTGCACCTTTTGCTGCGGGTGCCACGCATATGAATTTCGCGAGTTTTACGCTTTATAACGTATTGGGCGGATTTGTTTGGATCGGTGTATTGTTGGCAATTGGCTATGGTGTTGGAGAAACGTTGTCGACAGTTATTTCAATTTTATAATAACGATCAATGACACCATGATAATTCAAAGTATTGAAATAAAATTGATTGAAAAAAATAAGCCCACTTTTGTGGGCTTATCGGTATCTGTATTTAGTGTTTTATAACGGTAAGAGATATGGGTGCAAGATGGGAGGTCATTTCTGAATGTTTAGAAATTGAAAAATGTCCTTTTTCAGCTTCGCGAGTAAGATAGGCTGAAATAGACTGGAAATCATTACGGCTCAAAAAAAGTTCTTGAGCAGTAATATTTCTTTTCTCTCCAACCGATAATTTTTCAATTTCGTTTGTGAGTTGATTCAAAATATCCATTTGAATTTCCTAATTTAAAGTAAAATAAGTCGATTTATAAATGGGTAAAATTCCGATGACATCGGAATATGAATATCTTGTTTCAATAATATTTCAGTTTAATGACAAAGTTTAATTAGAATGAAAAACGCACCATTTTATGCATTTTTTTCATCTTCTGCGTGTTTCAATATATATTCAATTTCTTCTTGAGCCGCGATTTTAAGTTTTTCACGGAATATTTTTACTGCTTCTTCAATTTGGATTTCTGCTTCAAGTTCTAATCTTAATCGAACGCTCTCCAGTTCATTTTGGATTTGATTATCGCTGATGTGGACACTGCCACGAGCAAAGTTGAAGACTTCATCCGGGTTTTTAGTGTAGCGTTCACTATATTGTTGTATTTCTTGATCAATGTCTTGGCGTAAGGCATGAAGGTCTTGCGTTTGTTGTTGAAAGCGGGTGAGTTCATCTTGAATCAACTGCTGATTAAAGGCATCTTGTTCAGCGCGTTTCTCAGCCAATGATTTTTCTAAAGCCAGTTGTTTACGAATACGTGTAGCTTCAATTAGACGTGCTTTTTCATCGGCATAGGCTTGTTCGATTTTAAGTTGTGCAACTTGTTGAGCTCTTTGATCATTGTCCAGCCACGTTTGTATATTGGACTCAGGCGTGAGTAAATCACTGATACGACCTAAATCATCTAAAAAAGCCTCACGTACGGCTTCAGGCGCACCGAGCCAGCGTTTCTTAAAATCCTGACCGACATTAAGTGTCACCGTATTTCTCCTTGTTCAAAGGTATTATGCATATTCTGTTAGAGCTTATGGGTTTGTGGAGAGATACCGAGTCGACGATAAGCTTTATATTTTTCTCGGCCGACTTGCTTAGCCGCTTCGTCGTTCTCAACAATTTCAATAATGTGACTAAATTGCATCGCTTGTTCAAGTGGCTGATTGTTAAAATTAAAAACAATCCAGTCTGATTGATCGGGTAATCCCGCAGAAATACAGATAGGTGAATCAACTTGATCAATTCCATGCCCCAAAAAAGATTGTGGATCAAAGCTCCACAACCGTTCATCTAACTGCTGTTGAACCTCTTGATCTGGGCAGTGAATCCAAATTTTGGCCACTTGTCGTAAGATTTTACGACATAAACGACAAGTGCTTTCGACTTGTCGTTCAGGGCTTTTTTCAAAAAGATAAAAGCTAATTTTAGCCATTCTGCTTCGCACGATTTGCAAGGAATTGAACTAAAAGTGGAACAGGACGACCTGTAGCCCCTTTGGCGGCACCCGAATTCCATGCTGTACCAGCAACATCTAAATGCGCCCAGCGATAGTCGCGAGTAAAGCGTTGTAAAAAACAAGCAGCAGTGACTGCACCTGCTTTCGGTCCACCAATATTCCCAATATCTGCAAATGGTGAATCCAGTTGCTCTTGGTAATCATCAATCACGGGCATACGCCATACACGGTCAAAGGATTGTTGACCTGCTGTTTCAATCTCTTGAGCCAATTCATCATCAGGTGAGAATAGACCCGAGAGTACAGAACCGAGTGCAACAACACAGGCCCCTGTTAAGGTTGCGATATCAATCACCAATGCAGGATTAAAGCGTTTGATATAGGTGAGCGTGTCACATAACACCAAGCGACCTTCAGCATCTGTATTTAGAATTTCAACGGTTTGACCACTCATGGTCGTAACGATGTCACCTGGACGTGTTGCATGACCAGAAGGCATGTTTTCAGCAGCAGCGATTGCACCGACTACATGAATTGGAAGTTTAGATTCGCAAAGTGCACGCATTGTCCCTAGAACAGATGCAGCACCACACATATCGTATTTCATCTCATCCATGCCTAAGCCTGGTTTTAAAGAAATACCACCAGTATCAAAGGTCACACCTTTACCCACGAGAACCACTGGAGCATCTTCTGTTTTTGCAAGATATTCAATGGTAATCACACGACCTGGGCGTTCAGAACCTTTACTCACTGCGAGGAAAGCGTTCATGCCTAAATCAGCCAATTGCTGTTCATCGAGCACAGTCACTTTTACAAGCGCTGGGAATTCTTGAGCAAGTTGCAGCGCTTGTTCAGCTAAATACTCTGGGAAACAGATATTTGGAGGGCAGTTGCCTAAATCACGCGCTGTAGATTGACCTTGTTCAACGGCAGCAATTAATGCAATTTGTGTATCATCCAAGGTTGATTCAGTCGCGATCAAATCAATGTGTTCTAAAATTGTTTCAGCTTTTTTAGATTTATATTGATCGTAGCGGTAATCTGCTTGCGTTAAAGCCAAGGCAAATAAGTAATGATGCTCCACAGGCAATGCAGAGATATCGATACTGATGTGTTTGAATTTTTTTTGTGTCGCTTTGATAATATTTTGTGCGATTTTCGCAAGTTTAGCAGGCTTCAGCTCAGCTGCTTTATCTAAACCGAGTAAAGCACTGTTGGCTTGCTGTTGGATATTTCCAATCAAAGCTAAGCTTTCATTAAGTGTTGCTTTAAACTGTGTCGCTTGAATCGCTTGGTCTAAGCCGTTGATTGTATATTGAGTTTGAATATTTTCAGCATCAACTAAAATCAACAAATGTTGGCTAGACGAATTCTCGGGAAATGACGTATTAATAGTAAGTTTCATATGCTTATGTGTGCCTAATGAGACGTTTTAAATCATTAAACCATTGAACCACTACCAATGATAGAATTTCAATGAGGTTTTATATTTTTAACATTCGGGTAAACTAGCGCTAGCCGAATTCACCCCATTTTGGAAGATTACTTTGATTATCAGACGTTATCTCGTCAAACAAGTTTTGTCGACCTCTTTAGTCGTCGTATCTTTACTGACACTCATTATGATGGGTGGGCGTTTGATCAAGTATTTTGGTGTGGCAGCACAAGGACGTTTAGATGCCAGTATTTTGTTTAGCATCATTGGTTATCGTTTACCCGAATTCTTGACCCTTATTTTACCTCTAGGCTTTTTTATTGGTTTGATGTTGGTTTTTGGTCGACTTTATGTCGATCACGAAATGGCGGTACTCAATGGAAGTGGGGTGAGTCGAAACCAGTTAGCACGTTTATTAATGCCATTAACCGTGTGTTTTTTGGTGGTGCAAACGATTTTGATGGTGTGGATGTCACCTTGGGGGATTCGTCAATTTGAACAGCTAACCACCAGTCAGGCGGTGCGTTCAGGCTTTGACTTGGTACGACCTAAAGAATTTATCTCATCGGGGCCTTATACAATCTATGCAGGTTCCTTGTCAGACGATCGTAAGAATTTAACAGAAGTCTTCTTTTATCAACGTGCCGAAAAAGCGGGTAAGCCCGATGTCATGATTTTGGCGAAAGAAGCGACACGTGTAGAAATGGCAGATGACTCAGCGAGTGTAGTTGATCTGACACTCGGTCGCCGATATGAGATTTATCCAAACAGTCCGCAGTACAGCCAAACCGAATTTGAGTCCTATCGTTTACGGCTAGAAAGTGATAAAGAAGCAAAATTTGAAAGCGCTGAAGTTGAAGCCTTACCGATCGGTCAATTGCTTGAAGCACGCCAAGATCCAGTGGTTGCGAGTGAATTAGGTTGGCGATTGTTTGTCCCTTTCACCATGATCGTGGCATTGATGTTAGCCACCGCCTTGTCTGAGGTGAGTCCTCGCCAAGGGCGTTACTTAAAATTATTCCCTGCCTTACTGATTTTTGCCAGTTTGATTGTGGCATTGATGGCGATTAAAACGCGTGTATCTAAAGATGAAATGGGGATGTGGGCATATCCTGCTGTGTTATTGATTTATGCAGTGGCTGCCGCTATTTTCTCCAGAAAACAAAAATTAGCGCCTAAATTGAAAAAGCGTATTGAGCAGGTGAGATCTTAATGTTAGCACGTAGAATTGTCGCCAAACATGTGACCAAGACGACTGCACTTGCGATGCTCGGTGCAACCGCTATTTTGTCTGCTTTACAGGTACTTTTTACCTATATGGGTGAATTGGGAAGCTTGAAAGAAGGCTATGGCGCTTGGCAAGCACTGATTTATGTCCTTTGGGGTGCACCTCAGTATTTATATGAAATTTTACCGATTTCAGCCTTAATTGGGGCGGTCTTGGGCCTAGGGACGCTGGCATCGAACAGTGAACTCATTGTCATGCGTGCATCGGGGATCAGCCTATGGCGTATCGTGGGTTGGGTCATGCGCTCAGCGATGCTTTTGGTCGTGCTTTCATTTGCCTTAAGTGAATATGTGATTCCTTATACCAGCGAAAAAGCTGAAAGTGTCAAAAGTCACCGTTCTGCAGCTGAATTAGGTGAGGTGAAAGGCTATTGGACGCGCGAAGGTCAGCGCTATATCTATATTGATTATGCAAATTCCCAAGGGAAACTGAACAATGTAGATATGTATGACTTTGACAATGAATATCGTTTAAATTCAGTGTTAAAAGCAGAAAGTGGTCAGTTTATTCAAAACGGTCAGTGGAGCTTAACAAATGCTCAACAAGTGGATATTCTGAAAACAGGTGATTCACAAATGCTTCAAACCAAGAAGCAAGATTTGGCTTTGGCCTTGCAACCGAAATACGTGCATATGGTGACCATTGATCCAGAAGATTTAGCACCGAGCCAACTGATTAGCTTCATGGGTTATATGCATGAATACAGCCAAGTACCGAAGACCTATTTATTGGCATTTTGGCAAAAAGTCAGTGCTCCATTTGCCTTGTTGGCTTTGGTTTTGATCGCTTGTTCGTTTATCTTTGGACCCTTACGCCAACAGTCAATGGGTTTTCGCTTAGTGATTGCGCTCTTTGTTGGTTTAGGTTTTTATTACTTACAAGATTTCTTGGGTTATGCAAGTTTAGTGTATTCACCCTCACCTGCATGGTTTGTATTTTTACCTATTATTTTAATGTTCGGAGTGGGGAGCTACCTGCTTTATCGTGCGCGTTAAGCTTTCTTTTATTACTTTATTATTGCTTTATATGATCATTGTGTCCGATCAGTGTGAAGTAAAAGATTTTTTAAATTGAACATGAGATGGTGGAGATGAGTCAAAGCCATCGTGTTCAGATAGAGTCTTACCTTGAAAAAAGGTAAGATAGATTGATTAATTTGTAAACAAAAGAGTGTACATCATGACGGATGCAACTGCTGGCAAAATCCCACACGTATTGGTAATTATGGACGGTGTGGGGCATCGTGAAGCGGTAGAGGATAATGCATTTTTAGCAGCAAAAACGCCGAATTTAACTGCTATGAAAAACAATCATCCGCATGGTTTAATTTCAGGTTCAGGTGAAGATGTCGGTCTTCCTGATGGTCAAATGGGTAACTCAGAAGTGGGTCATATGAACCTTGGTGCAGGGCGTGTGTTGTATCAAGACTTTACTCGTATTACCAAAGATATTCGTACTGGCGCGTTCTTCGAACATGAAGTGCTGATTGATGCTGTAGAAAAAGCCAAAGCAAATGATAAAGCCGTGCATATTCTCGGTTTATTGTCGGAAGGAGGGGTTCACTCTCACCAAGATCATATTGTCGCGATGGCTGAGTTGGCATTAAAACGTGGTGCTCAAGTTTATCTACATGCCTTCTTAGATGGTCGTGATACACCGCCAAGAAGTGCTCAACCTTCTTTAGAAAAATTAGATGCTTTATTTGCTCAATATCCAGGTCAAGGTCGTATCGCAACCATGATTGGTCGTTATTTTGCCATGGATCGCGACAATCGTTGGGATCGTGTCGAACAGGCTTATCGACTACTGACTGAAGGTGAGGCAGCGCGTACCGTTACCACTGCTATTGAAGGTCTAGAAGCCGCTTATGCAGCAGATGAGTCTGATGAGTTTGTGAAAGCAACGCGTATCGGTGAGATTGCGAAAGTTGAAGATGGCGACAGCATTGTATTTATGAATTTCCGTGCCGATCGTGCGCGTGAAATCACCAAAGCATTTGTTGAAAAAGACTTTGCAGGATTTGAACGTCAAGTTGTGCCAAATTTAGCGAAATTTGTCATGTTAACGCGTTACCAAGCAACGATTGATGCACCAGTTGCCTATATGCCTGAGCCGTTGGTGAACTCCATTGGTGAATATCTGTCAAATTTAGGTAAGACTCAATTACGTATCGCTGAAACTGAAAAATATGCGCATGTGACCTTCTTCTTTAGTGGTGGTCGTGAAGATGAATATCCAGGTGAAAAACGTATTTTGATTCCATCTCCAAATGTAGCCACTTATGATTTAAAGCCTGAAATGAGTGCTTATGAAGTGACAGATGAGTTGGTTGCTGCGATCAATTCAGGTGAGTTTGATCTATTGGTGGTGAACTATGCCAATGGTGATATGGTCGGACATACAGGTGTATTTGATGCTGCAGTGAAAGCAGTTGAGGCGGTGGATATCAGTCTTGGTCGTGTCTATGATGCTGTTATGGCACAAAAAGGTCATATGCTGATCACAGCTGATCATGGTAATGTTGAACAAATGCAAGACTATGTCAGCGGTCAAGTACACACACAGCATACCACTGAGCATGTGCCTTTCATTTATGTTGGCCCAACGCCTGCGGAAATTGCAGAAGGTGGTGTGCTTGCCGATGTCGCACCAACGTTGTTGAGCTTAATGAATTTACCAATCCCAAGTGATATGAAAGGGCGTAATCTTGTGACATTAAAATCATAAGAGCATGTTTAAAATAAAATAAAAAGGACAATAGAATGAATCGAAATTGGCACCAAAGCTTAGTCGCTATTGCGCTTTTGATGACGGTTCATTCTGTTGCTGTTGCGGATTCAAAAGGATTCGCAGCCTTGAAATCCAATGATGAATGGGTTGAAAATGTTGCTGAAGTTCCGATTGAGTCTATTCAGCAATTTGTGCAGATTTATGGCACGGTTAAAGATAATTATGTTAGTGAAAAATCTGACGATGCTTTATTTCTTCAAGCGATTAAAGGCTTAGTCGGTGGCTTAGATCGTTATTCACGTTATCTTAGTTCAGATGAATACCGTCAACTCTTACAATACACTGAAGGTGATCTTGCCACAGTCGATTTTGGTTTGGCTTATGATGCAATCCAATCTCAATGGCAGATCAAAAATTTGAAACCAGACGCTGACTCAGCCAAATTGGGTTTAAAGAATGGTTTGACTGTTTATAAAATTGATCAGCAGGAATTAAAACAGCTCAATGCAGGTCAGGTGGATGATGTTCTTAATGGTGCAATGGGTACAGCGATACAAATCCAGTTGTCCCCTTCAACACCGGTACTAAGTTTGATTCGTAACCAAAAATTGGATGTGGCTGATATTCAAGCCAGCATGCTTAGTAATCAAGTACTTGTCTTAAAAGTTAAAGTTTTTCAGCAAGACACAGCCAATGAAATTAAACGACTGATCGAAGAACATCAGAATAATCATCGTTTAAAAGCGGTGTTGATTGATCTGCGCAATAATCCGGGTGGTTTATTATCTTCTGCGGTTGAAACTGCAGATTTATTCTTAAATCAGGGGACGATTGTTTCGACAAAAAGTCGCTCTGAAGGTGATCAGCAGTTTCAAGCTTTACCTGGGAATGAATTCAGTCAGTTGAAACTGGGTGTACTCATTAATAATCGTTCTGCATCTGCTGCGGAAGTCTTTACTGCTGCGATGAAAGAATTAGGTCGTGCAACGATTATTGGCGATAAAAGCTATGGTAAAGGTGTCGTCCAAAAACTATTTCCACTCGAAAATGGTGCTGCCTTACAAATGACAGTCTCACACTATTTGACGCCAAATGGCCATGCTATCGACGGACAAGGAATTGTGCCTAATATTCAATTTCCATGGCCGAATGAGATGAAGGAAGAAACTTATCTTCTACATTCGGCAGATCAACTCTTGAGAGCTAAATGATTTAAGCACTCATCAATTATTCTGAACATGATGTGTTCGATTTAAAAATTCTCTGCTCGCAATCAAAAACTATTCGTCAGTATCTAATCCGAACTTTTTTAGTCGGTAACGCAGTGATCGAAAGGTCATTCCCAATTTTTTAGCAGCAAGTGTTCTGTTCCAATGGGTTAAATTAAGCGCATTAATCAGCACTTCTTTCTCTACTTTTTCTAAATATTGTTCGAGTCCTTCTTCCGGTAGTCGATAGTCTAATTTATTCTCTTGAACAGATTGCACAGCAATTGGTGGTTGTACGTGAGCTGTTATTGGTAGTTCAGGAGCATAATTCTGCGTACGAAGCGCACTGGACTGTAAATGTTCAATCTCAATAGAATCATCATCACTTAGAGTAATCGCGCGTTCTATCACATTGCGTAACTCGCGCACATTGCCTGGAAAGTGTTGATTGGATAAAAACTTTATCGCTTTATCAGATAGTTTTTTGAGTGGAATTCCCCAGTCGGTGCAAATGATTTGAATAAAATGATTTGCCAAGACCGAAATGTCCTCGGGTCTTTCACGTAAAGGAGCAATTCGTACATCCATAACATGAATACGGAAGAATAAATCTTGTCTGAATTTACCTTGTTGAACCCATTGTTCAAGGTTTTGGTGACTGGCACTAATGATTCGAAAATCTACTTCAATTTCCTTTTCACTGCCTAAAGGTCGGATTTTCTTTTCTTGTACGGCACGCAGCAATTTGGCTTGCATGGCTAGAGACAATTCAGCGATTTCATCTAAAAATAAACTGCCTCCATCCGCACTTAAAATGAGTCCTTGTTTATCTTCAGTTGCACCTGAGAAACAACCTTTGGTATGTCCAAAAAGCTCACTTTCCATTAATTCTTCAGAGATTGCACCACAATTAATCGCAACAAATGGATGATCATGTCGGTTGCTCAACTGATGAATCAAATTGGCAACAATATCTTTTCCTGTACCTGATTCACCTGTAATAAAAACAGGAGCTTGCGAACGTGCAATTTTTTTAATAGATTCTCTAAGGGTTTTAATGCTTTCAGAACATCCAATCAGCATTTTTTGTTCTAGAGGGAGTTGATCAATATTTGGATCGACGTCCGGAACGTTCAATGCTTTTTTGACCAATTGATGTAGATGCTGTTGATTAATGGGTTTACTGACAAAATCAAAAGCACCCGATTTTAATGCCGATATCGCAATATCCATATTGGCGTAGGCGGTTAATACAGCGATTGGCGTTTTCGGATAATGTTGCGTGACATATTTGACCAGATCAATCCCATTACCGTCAGGCAAATTAAGATCGGTAATACAAGCGTCGTATTTATATTCGCTTAGAAAGTGCTTCGCTTGAGCCAGATGATGTGCAATATGCGTTTTGACACCAATACGCGATAGCGTCATTTGCATCAACATACATAAATCAGGCTCATCATCGATCAATAAAACCAATGGTTGTTGTTTTGCCATATCCCCAAAAAACCCAAAAAGTTACAATTTTATCAATTGGCACTCAATTCTAAAGCAAGCACCTTGTTGTTGTCGCTCTACATAAGAAAGCTTGGCTTGGTTTGCTTCACATATACTTTGTGATAAGTACAATCCTAAACCAGTTCCATTGATTTCGGTACTAAAAAATGGTTGGAACAGTTGTGATAAATTTTCTTGAGCTATACCTTGACCAAAATCTACCACATCGATATGAATCATAGCATTATGTGTATAGACATGAACTAAAATTTGCTCAATATCTGAGGCATTGTGTCGAATTGCATTACGGATCAAATTAATCATCACTTGGCGTAATTGTGGTTCATCAAACTGAGTATGAAGATCAGGATCAACATCTAATTTAATTTGGTGTTGTATATCTGATAAATCTTGAATGATTAATTCATTCATGAAAGATGACAATCCAATTATCGAGCTATCAGTTTTTCGATTTTTAGCCATATCCAAGGTATCTGTGATGATTCGATCAATACGCTGTGCTTGTTTAGAAATCATCGTGTTCAATAATCGTCTTTGATCATCGTCGCTTTCAGCATTTAATTCATTGGCTTGAACAATGGCTGCCAATGGATTGCGAATTTCATGTGCGATACTTGCAGAGAGTTGACCCAAGGCAGCGAGTTTTAATTGTTGCACTTTTTGGTTCAATCTTTGAGTATCCTCAAGCGTCAGTAAAGTCAGGGCTTGGTTAGGAACAATGAGATTTTGAATGCGAATATCGACAGTATAGGTCGATTGAATAGATTCAAATTGGAAGCGTTCACCATCATGAATGGTTTTTTGTCGAAGAATGTCATAAAGATCAGGTTGAAAGGTCGCCAGATGAAATTGCTCATGCGCATAGAGAGGTGAAATACCTAACAGCGTACATGCAGCAGGATTACTGACGACAATTTTAAAACTTTCATCTAAAACCAAATAACCGACTTCGATTTGCTCCAAAATATAACGATTGATATTTTGAAGTTTAAACAGTTCATTGGATTGAAAAGTATTCAGTGATTCTAAAACGTGAAAGCGCTGAATCGCAAATTGACCAAGTGCATAAACCACAAAAAATAAAAAAGCTAAAAAAGCACTATTCCCGATATTATTTAAGCTGGTTTGCGTGAATAAGCTGCCAAAAAACTGTTGATAAACGACACAAATGACAGCCACCAGAGTCATAAATAAGGCTTGATGTTTATTCAGTAAAAAATTCGAGGTAAAGACACAGATGACAAACAGCAAACCAATCGAAATGTTCGGTCCGCCCAAGGCAAAGGTGAGTACACTGAGAAACACCAAATCTACAATATAGAGTGCGAGAATTTGTTTACTTAAAGTATCTGGAAAATATTTGAGTAAGAGCAATTGACCCAGACTCAAAGCGCTGTAACTAATTAGGGCATAGAAATAAAGAGTCGGATATTCAAAATGATCGGATGAGTCTTCAATCGTGATCAGAAAAATCAGCGTCAGACTTAAAGCAATAATCAGTCGATAATTGGTGTATAGCGTGCCTATGCGATAAATCGTTTGATAAAGCGGAATGGATCCCGTAGGCATCATACAAATCGACCTGAGTGTATAAAATTACTAAGTTTATGAGCAATTCTTAAAATTAAGGCTTAATTAATCCGTAACGAATCGCGAGATGCGTAAGCTTGACATCGCTGTCGATATTGAGTTTTTCAAAGATACGGTAGCGGTAAGTGTTGACGGTTTTAACGCTGACAAAAAGTTTATCTGAAATTTCTTGAGCGCTGATACAGTTCACCACCATCATAGCCACTTGCATTTCACGTTCCGATAATGAGTCAAAAGGCGAGGTCTGTGTATCGGATAAATAAGAACTTGCCAACTGTTCTGCAATATCTGCACTAAAGTATTTACCACCTTGCATGACTTTATTAATGGCACGAACCATTTCAGTAATCGGTGCTCCCTTGGTGATATAACCTCGTGCACCTGCTTTAAGCAATAGAGACGGGTAAGGTTCTTCTGACAAACCACTCACGGCTAGAACTTTGGTGTCCGGTGCTGTTTGTAAAAGACGACGCGTGGTTTCCACACCACCAATGCCAGGCATGTTGACGTCTAAGAGCACAACATTCGGATGTTGTTGTCTCACGATATTAATTGCTTCTTCGCCTGATTCTGCTTGACCAATGACTTGAATACCGTCTTGATCTTCTAGCATTCGGCAAATGCCTGTTCGAACCAATTCATGGTCATCTACCACTAAAACCGTGATCACTCATACCCCCTTTTATTTATTCTCATCACAATTATTTTGTTACACAATGCAAAAAATACTTGCATTGTCATAACAAAAATAGCAATCCTATTCCTAATCTTTACTAAAATAATGTGCATAATCACGTGGTTTAATATTAATCACGTTTGCGTGTAAATGTAAGTCATATTTGAGGTGAATCGCAATTATGCAGAGAACCTCTATGAAATGAGTAAGTTATCGTGAAAAAAATGGGAAAAACGTTAATGCATGTACTGAGTGCATCAGTACTACTCAGTTTGAGTTCATTGAGCTCTGCAGAACTTGTAAATCACTCGACGGGTCAAGCAGCCATTAGTTGGTCATCGGAAGATGCGAGCCAATTACTCAATAATGATCGTGCTTCAACCATTCAGAATGACGTTGACACACCACAGGCGACGACAACGGTAACCACCACCATTCGCCAATCGAATGGGGTGGTGAATCAGAACCCCAGTGCGCAGTCCGTTCGTATTTTAGATACCAATAGTTATAGTAGTCAGCCTTCTGTCAATGCACGCGCTGCGTTAGTGATGGATGCACAAACAGGCGAAGTGCTCTACAGTAAAAATACCAATACTGCTTTACCTATTGCTTCGGTAACCAAGCTGATGACGGCTGTGGTTATCGCTGATGCTAAGTTAAACATGTCTGAAAATATCACTTTGCAGCAAATTGATTTTGCTGGTGCGGGCGGTAAAAATTCAAGTTCAACCTTGCGTGCTGGCGATACGATGAATCGTGCTGAAGCTTTACTATTTGCACTGATGAAATCTGAGAACCCTGCTGCGGCAGCTTTGGCACGCACTTATCCAGGTGGACGTACAGCCTTTGTAAACGCGATGAATGCGAAAGCACGTGCGTTAGGCATGACCTCTAGTCGATTTACTGAATCTAGTGGTTTAGATCCACGCAATGTGGCTTCAGCACGTGATTTGGGCATTTTGGTGAGTACGGCATCTCAGTACGGCTTGATTCGTCAATTCTCAACCACCCCAAGTTATGATTTTAATTTAGGCTATCGTGTCCTTAAATCAAATAATACCAATGCATTGGTACGTAATGGTGGTTGGAATATTAATATCTCTAAAACAGGATTTATTAACGAAGCAGGTCGTTGTGTCGTGATGCATACGACTTTAAATAATTCGCGTCCTGCAGTCGTTGTATTATTAGGGGCGAGTAATAGCCAAGCACGTACCAATGATGCGACACGTTTGATGAATTGGGCGAGCCAATTACCAAAACGCATCTAACGCATTTTATTTATCTCATCATGATGTGATAAATAAAAAGCCCTGCAATTGCAGGGCTTTTTATTTTCATTCAGAAGATGAAATTACATATTTGAAAGAATAGATGTTTTCACTTGATCCATTGTTGCATCAATTGAAAGCATGACAGCATCTTGGCATTGTTTGATCGCTGTATCAGGATCTTTAAGACCATTACCCGTGACTGTACATACAATCACTGAACCTTCTTTGATTTTACCTGCTTTGATGTCACGGATTGCACCGCCTACAGAAGCAGCAGAAGCTGGTTCAACGAACACACCTTCATACATAGAAAGTAAGCGTTGAGCTTCCAAAATCTCAGCATCAGTCAATTCATCAAACCAACCATTTGAATCACGAACCACAGCTTTAGCATGGTTGAAGCTTTGTGGATTACCGATACGAATAGCAGTTGCAACTGTTTCAGGGTTTTCGACTGGGCCACCACGTAAGAATGGCGCAGCGCCTGAAGCTTGGTAACCCGCCATGATGGGTAAGCCCGCAGGTTTTGGACCTGTGAACTGATCAGTAGTAGCATCATAAACCACTTGTTCAAACTCGTCTTTCGACTGGTTTGCAACAGCTTCTGTATAACCCATCCAGTGTGCCGTGATGTTTCCAGCGTTACCTACCGGTAAGCAGTGGTAATCAGGCGCACGACCTAGCGCTTCTACGATTTCGTAAGCAATGGTTTTTTGACCTTGCAAACGGTACGGGTTGATTGAGTTTACAATCGTGACTGGCGCTTGGTCAGCCACTTCTTTCACCAGACGCATACCGTCATCGAAGTTACCGCGAATTTGCATGGTGATCGCACCGTACATCATCGCTTGCGCCATTTTACCCATGGCAATTTTGCCTTCTGGGATAAGAACAAACGCTTTGATGCCTGCACGTGCCGCATAAGCAGCCGCTGCCGCTGAGGTATTACCTGTAGATGCACAGATAATCGCTTTAGAGCCTTCTTCAACTGCTTTTGTCACAGCCATGGTCATACCACGGTCTTTAAATGAACCAGTCGGGTTTAAACCTTCGTACTTCACATAAATTTCAACATCTTTACCAATAATGCCTGGAATATTCTCAAGCTTAATCAGTGGCGTATTACCTTCGCCTAATGAAATTGCACGAGTTGTTGCAGACACTGGTAAGCGGTCGCGATAACGGTCAACTAAACCAGTATAACGAGTTGGATTCGACATGATGATGTTCCAATTGTATGTAGAGCTTGGTTAGGGGAATCATCCCCTCAACCCGATTAATTATCAAGCGATTCTAAACGAATTCGCACAATTTCGCCATGAATTGCTGGCAAAGCTTGAATTTGTGCTAAAGCTTCATCCATTTTTGATTCAACGATTGGATCAGTCAAAATCACGATTGGAATTAAATCTTTTAAGCGCGGCTGTTGCATGATGGCATCGATACTGATCCCTGCACGACTTAAAATAGTCGTCACATCTGCAAGAACGCCTGTTTGATCTTCGGCATTAAGACGAATGTAGTGTCCTGTGGTCATTTCTTCACGGCTTAAAATAGGCAAGTCGCTTAGATTTTCAAATGCCAACTGTGGAATTGTACCTGCACCATCTTCTGTGTAGAGAATGTCACGGACGATATCGACCACATCAGCAACCACAGCAGAAGCTGTAGGACCCGCACCTGCACCAGCGCCATAATAAAGCGTTGGACCAACAGCATTGGATTGAACAAGAACAGCATTCTTCACGCCATTTACATTGGCCAATAATTCTTCAGCTGGAATCAGGGTCGGATGTACACGAAGTTCGACACCATGTGCAGCACGACGTGCAATGCCAAGGTGTTTGATACGGAAACCCAGCTCTTCAGCATATTTTACATCTTGCGCTGTAATTTTACTGATGCCTTCGGTGAATACTTTGTCAAACTGAAGTGGGATACCAAAAGCAATTGAGGCTAACAGAGTCAGCTTGTGTGCAGCATCAATCCCTTCCACATCGAATGTTGGATCCGCTTCTGCGTAGCCAAGTTCTTGAGCTTCTTTCAGTACATCTTCAAAAGTACGACCTTTTTCGCGCATTTCTGAAAGAATAAAGTTACCTGTACCGTTAATGATGCCTGCAAGCCAATCAATACGGTTAGCAGATAGACCTTCACGAATCACTTTAATGATTGGAATACCGCCAGCAACTGCAGCTTCATAAGCAATTTGTACTTTATATTCATCAGCAGCCTTAAACAGGGCAGTACCATGCTCAGCAAGTAAAGCTTTGTTTGCCGTAACCACATGCTTACCATGCTTCATGGCTTCCATGATGAGTTCATAAGCAGGGTGGATGCCACCCATCACTTCGACGACAACATCAACATCGGGCTGACGGACAATTTCCATCAAATCAGCACTTTGTTTAACCGAATCAGCAAGATTAAGATCTGGACGTGGGCGGCGAGTTCCAACATGTGTAATTTGAATTTCACGATCGGTGCGACGTCTAATTTCAGCAGCGTTTTCTTGTAATAGTTTAAGGGCTCCACCACCTACGGTTCCTAGACCGAGTATAGCCAGACGAACTGGTTTCACGTCACACTCCAAATTAGTTTAAAAATTTTGTTGATGCTAGATCATAGCTAAAAAGCCAGCCAATCTCTAGCACATATCTATATTTATCTTTAGGTATAAAAAACAGTAATTTAATTTATAAATATTAGTTATTTAAGCGTTTGGATAGTTCTGCTGGTGTCAGGTAGCCACCCAAATAAACACCCGCTTCATTGTAGATCGCAGGAGTACCATTTACGCCGATACTTTGTCCGAGTTTGTATTGATCTACAACAGGATTTTTACAACTTGCTGGTGGAAGTTGAGCACCTGCAATGGCTTGATCAAAGGCAACTTTACGATCAGCACTACACCAAACGCTTTGCATAGCAGGAATAAATTGATCGCCTCTTGGCCACGCGATATAACGTACTTCGATTCCAGCCGAATTGATCTCATCCATATGTTCATGCAATTTGTGGCAATACGGACAGCTAATATCGGTAAATACATACACGACATGCTTGGTTTTGCCTTTGGCTGGATACACAATCAAGTCTTCAACTTTCAAAGAAGCTAGGGCTTTTTTGCTGACTTCGGATTGGAATGATTCACCGACGTTATGCAAAGTTTTATCACCTAAACGAATGAGTTCACCTTCAATTAAGTATTTCCCATCGGCTGTGGTGTAAATCGGAGACATCCCTTCTAAGTTCACCCAATAAATATTTGGTACTTCAGTGGCTTTGATTTCAATAATTTTGGCATTGATCTTGGCGGTTTTAAAATTCTTTTCTAAATTTTGAATCAATCGCTGTTGTGCATTACGTTCAGTCAGATTAGATGCTTGTCCTGTGGCAGGTGCGGTTGCTGTAAGAGTGCCATCATCCTTTTTAGGTTGATCGGATTCAGAGCAGGCTGTGAGCATAAAGCTGGTTGCGAGTGCGCACATCAATACTAATTTTGAACGGGTAAAATGCATAAACAACCCTTTAAAGTTTTACATTATTGTATGAGGGACAAGCATACCAAAAAAAGACGATGTTTCAAAAAACTTAGATGACTGTTGCGCTTGGCTTATCACTAATATCTAGCTTCAATCTTTGATGACCACCCAAACCCTAAACTTAAACGTTAGAATTTAAAAATATCTTATTTCTCAAGGCATGACTTAGTGGATTAAGCACGAGGATGGTGTGTGGCATGAAGGTGTTGCATCCGAATTTGCGCTACATGGGTATAAATTTGTGTTGTTGACAGATCACTATGACCCAGCAGCATTTGTACCACACGTAAATCTGCACCATGATTGAGCAGGTGGGTTGCAAACGCATGTCTTAAAGTATGTGGCGATAGTTCTGTTTGAATATTGGCTTGTAAGGCATAGCGCTTAATGGCATACCAAAAATTTTGACGACTCATGATGCCACCATGTTGGGTCAAAAAAAGATAATCCGTTGCAGACTTGTAGAGTTGTGGACGAGACTCTTGAATATATTTCTCAATCCACTCTGCCGCGATTTGCCCCAATGGCACAAGACGTTCTTTATTGCCTTTTCCAAGAATTCGTAAATAGCCTTGATTTAGATTAATCATATCTATTCGGAGATTAATTAATTCACTGACCCGTAGACCACATGCATAAAGTACTTCGAACATGGCGCGATCTCTAAGCCCTAACGCCGTATTGGTGTCTGGTGCATGAATCAAAGCTTCGACATCTTGTTCTGATAAGTCTTTAGGTAAAGCACGACCAAGCTTCGGTGTTTTATGCGATGCAACAGGATTGTCTGTTCTGAGTTTTTGCTCTCTTAAAAACTTATAAAATGATCGGAGTGCTGAAAGTGTCCGCGCAATAGAACGTGGGCTTTTCCCGATTTTAGTTAGATAAATGAGCACATCCGAAATATCATCGTGATTCCAATCTTGCATAGATTTGGATGTTGCCTGACTGCATTGAATTAAATCAGAGAGATAGGCATTTCGCGTATGCGGACTGACGGTTTGTGCAATCAAGTAATCTTTAAAGCTTTGTAAAAAGAACAGCTGTTTTGGAATGTTTACTGCAACAGGAATACGCGGTTTTTTATTTAGCATAATGCTCTCAAAATTAATTTATTAAACCGATAAATATGATTGGTTTAATTGACCCTATTATCATAATAATCTGAATTTGATGTGTTATAACAGATGCGAATCATTATCTAGCTTATTTGGTAATTATTCTCATTTGTTTGTATACTGTTCAAAATATTAAAGGGTTGGATGCAGTGCGTTTATCTGATTTAAAGGTTAAACAATCAGCCATCATTAGCAAAGTGAATCGAACTTTGGATGGCGAAATCTCAAGCGATTTGGTCGCGAGTCGATTAGAAACTCTAGGTTTTATTCCAGGTACAAAAGTGCAGGTGATTACCAAAGGGATCTTTGGTGGTGACCCGATTTTAATCCAAATTGGATTTACACGATTTGCACTGCGTAAAAATGAAGCTGAAAAAATTGAAATTCAACTTGAGGGAGCATCTGCATGAGTGATGCATTACGTATTGCCCTTGTAGGTAACCCAAACTGCGGTAAAACATCTCTATTCAACCATTTAACGGGGACACGCCAAAAAGTTGCGAACTATGCAGGTGTGACCGTTGAACGTAAAGTTGGTCATTTTACTTTAGCTTCTGGCAAGCCAGTTCGTGTATTGGATTTGCCAGGGACTTATAGTTTAGATGCAACCAGTCCTGATGAAGAAATTACCCGCGATGTTGTGCAAGGTAAAATTGCAGAAGAAGGTCAGCAAGATGCGTTCTTGTGTGTGGTCGATGCAACCAACTTAAAGCTACATCTAGGGCTTGTACTTGAGATGATCAATTTGGGTCGTCCAATGTTGCTTGTTTTAAACATGATGGATGAAGCACGCCGTCGTGGTATGCAGATCAATACCCAAAAGTTGTCTGAGCGTCTAGGTATCCCTGTTGTTGAAACAGTTGCTGTGCGTAATGCAGGCATTGAAAACCTAATGAATGCCTTGGATCAAGGCAAATATACCGTTCCTCAAACTGAACTCACAGGTTTGAAGGGCACAGATCATGAAAAAGTTGAAGCGATTGTTCATGATGCCGTGCAATTCATTGAGCAAGATGACAAGCGCTCAGCTTTTCTGGATAAAATTTTCTTACATCCAATTTTGGGCTTAATTAGCCTAGCCCTAATGATGTTTGTGATTTTCCAAGCTGTCTTTGCTTGGGCTGCACCATTTATGGATGGTATTGAAAGCTTATTCGGATGGCTTGGTGAGTTGGTTGGAGGCAGTATTTCGCATCCCTTACTCAATAGTTTGGTCGTGGACGGGATCATTGCGGGTGCTGGTGGGGTGTTGGTCTTCTTACCACAAATTTTAATCCTGTTTTTATTCATTTTGATTTTAGAAGAGTCAGGCTACTTACCACGAGCAGCATTTTTGCTCGATAAGCTGATGTATAAATCAGGTCTATCAGGTCGTGCATTTATTCCACTGCTTTCAAGTTTTGCCTGTGCGATTCCCGGGATTATGGCATCACGGACCATTAGTGATCCACGAGATCGTTTAACCACGATTTTTGTCGCACCTTTGATGACGTGTTCAGCACGTTTGCCTGTCTATGCTCTGTTAATTGCAGCATTCATTCCTGATCAAACGGTGGGTGGGATTTTCAATCTGCAGGGTTTAGTGTTGTTTGGCTTGTATATGGCTGGGATTGTCAGTGCACTATGTGTGTCTTTTGTGATTAAATTTTTCCATAAAGATAAATCACAGCATATGCTGTTGATGGAATTACCGAGCTATCGTTTTCCTGACTTAAAGAATATTTGGATTGGTTTGCTTGATCGTGCCAAGATTTTCTTAAAGCGTGTCGGTGGGATCATCTTTGCATTGTCTATCTTGCTTTGGTTCTTGTGTACATTCCCACAACCCCCTGAAGGTGCAACGCTTCCTGCGATTGACTACACCTTGGCTGGCATGTTGGGTCATGTGTTAGAGCCGATCTTTGCACCACTCGGTTTCAACTGGCAGATCTGTATTGCATTGATTCCTGCGATGGCTGCACGTGAAGTTGCTGTGGCTGCATTGGGTACTATCTATGCATTGTCTACAGTCGATGAAGATGCCATGTCTGAAGGTCTTGCGGCAATCATTAGTGGCGGTGGTGAGCTTGGATGGTCAATGGCAACTGGTTTGGCTGTCTTGGTTTGGTTTATCTATGCACCACATTGTTTACCGACATTGGCGACAGTTCGTCGTGAGACAGGTTCATGGAAAACTGTAGGCATCATGACGGCGTACTTGTTTGGTTTGGCTTATTTAATGGCGTTCTTAACATATCAAATCGCTTCACGCATCTTTGTATAAATGATCGTGTGTAAATGATTTTACGTAATTGATCTTGTGTAAGTGATTGAGGAGAAAGACATGATTGAAATTGCAATTATTGCTGCTTTGGTGCTTTGGAGTACGGTTGTTGTGTTTAAGAAGGTTTTCCCGAAAACTTCAAATTCAGTTTTCTCTTCTTTATCGACGGCATGTGATAAGCGAGGCTTGAATCAATTAGCCAAATGGTTACAACCCACGCTGGCTTCAGGTTGTGGAGGTAATTGTAGTTGTCCTGCAACTGAAGAAAAAAGTGCCAACAAATCTGAAATTCAAGCGGTGAAGTGGAAGTAATCATAGTTTGATGTTTCGATTAAAAAAAAGCCGTCTATTTAGACGGCTTTTTTTACGCACGGACACAAAATAATTGTCATAAAATGAAAACAAAAAAAGCAATAAAAACGGCAAAGTGCTAACATTTTGCAGATTTAAAAATATCAATACTGGTGGGGTAAAATGTTAATACAACGCGGTGGGCTTAAAGTTGTGGCTGGACTTGGAATTTCGGGTGTTTCAGCAGTCAATTTTTTACATGAGAAGGGCTACCGTGTTGCAGTCACCGATTCCCGTGCTGTCCCTCCGGGTCATGATCAAATTCCTGCAGAGGTACAAACCAGTTTTGGTCAATTTGATCAAGAATTATTGCTCAGTGCAGAAGAAATCATTATCAGTCCAGGTTTAGATCCAAAACTACCTGAAATTCAAGTGGCGATTGCCAAAGGCATTCCTGTGATCAGTGAGATTCAGGTGTTACGCCGTGCAACCGATAAACCTATTGTGGCAATTACCGGTTCAAATGCAAAAAGTACCGTGACGACCTTAATTGGTTTGATGGCTGAAAATGCCGGAAAAAAAGTGGCGGTAGGGGGGAATTTGGGACGTCCTGCTTTGGATCTCACCAAAGATGATCCTGAGCTCTATATTTTAGAGTTATCAAGCTTTCAGTTAGAAACGACATCAAATCTCAATGCTGAAGTTGCTGTCGTATTAAATCTGAGCGAAGATCATTTAGATCGTCATGGCGATATGATGGGCTATCACACGGCCAAGCATCGTATTTTCCAAGGGGTGAAGAAAGTTGTCCATAACCGTGATGACTCTTTAACACGTCCTCTGGTTCCAGATGCAACACCCATGCAAAGCTTTGGTTTGAACGCACCTGATATGAATCAATATGGTGTGTTACGTGAGACGGATGGCACGATGTGGTTAGCACGTGGTCGTGAACGTTTGCTCAAGAGTTCAGACATGTATATGCAAGGTACACATAACGTAGCAAATGCTTTGGCATGTTTGGCTTTGGGTGAGGCGATTGATTTACCTTTAGACTCAATGCTTGAAACGCTTAAAACCTTCAAAGGTTTGGAGCATCGCTGTGAGTTTGTGAAAGATGTCAATGGTGTTCGCTATTACAATGATTCTAAAGGCACGAATATCGGTGCAACCTTAGCTGCATTGGATGGTTTGGGTGCTGCAATTGAAGTTGAGCAAGGTAAAGTGGCGATTATTTTGGGTGGTCAAGGTAAAGGTCAGGACTTTACCGCACTGCGTGAGTCACTTACTAAGTTTGCAAAAGTTGCCGTGTTGATCGGTGAAGATCGTCCTGTGATTGAAAAAGCAGTTGAAGGTACGACGACCTTATTGCATGCTGAATCTTTAGCGGAAGCGGTTGCACTGTGTCAACAACACACTCAAGCGAATGATGTGGTATTACTGTCACCAGCATGTGCGAGTTTTGATATGTTTAGTGGCTATCCACAGCGTGGTCATCAATTTGTTGCTTTAGTGAATGAGCTACATTAAAAAAGAACAAGGAATAGATTATGGCTGGGTTGGCTCAGACAACGATCAATAAAATTTCTCAAAAATATAATCACTGGTTGCCTCGTGTACCCAGTGAAATTACGCCTAGAAATGTACTGATTTTCTGTGTGATTGTATTGCTATGTATTGGTACAGTCATGGTGGGTTCGGCGTCGATGCCGTATGCAGAACGATTGCATGAAAATCCATTTCACTATGTCATTCGTCACGCGATTTCAATTGTAGTTGCGTTTGTCGCAGCGCTGTTGGCATATCGTATTTCGCTGAATACATGGTTTAAGAATACCTTTCCCTTGTGGTTGGTGACCATTGTATTACTGATCGCGGTATTGGTCGTCGGTTCAGAAGTCAATGGTTCGACCCGTTGGATTCGTGTGGCTGGATTTACCTTCCAACCCACAGAAGCTGCCAAGTTGATGATGGCGATTTTTACTGCAGATTATGTGGTACGCCGTGCCGAAGAGGTTCGAAACAACGTTAAAGGTTTAATCCGCTTAGGTGTGATTATGCTATTAACAGTGGGTTTGATTATTGCAGAACCAGACTTAGGAGCAACTGTGGTGATTGCGCTGACGATGCTGGGTGTATTCTTCTTAGCAGGCGCACCGCTGATTCAATTCGGTATTGCACTCGGTGCGATTCTGGGCGCATTTGGATTTTTGATTGTATTTGAGCCTTATCGTTTTGAGCGTTTGATTTCCTTTACCAACCCTTGGGCAGATCCACTCGGTACAGGTTACCAGTTGACCAATGCACTCATGGCGTTTGGTCGTGGAGAATGGTTCGGTGTTGGACTCGGTCACAGCATCCAAAAGATGTCTTATCTGCCTGAGGCACATACCGACTTTATGCTCGCCATTTTGGCAGAAGAGTTCGGCTTTCTGGGGATTACCACCGTCATGGTGTTGTCTTTTCTGATGGTGGCTTCATGCATTAAGATCGGTCATCGTGCGCTTAAGCATCAATATCTGCGTGCAGGCTATTTGGCTTATGGCATCAGTATTATTTTCTTACTGCAGATTATTGTAAATGCGGGTATGAATTTAGGGATTTTGCCAACCAAAGGTTTAACATTACCCTTCATTAGTTATGGTGGTTCATCTCTCATTATGTGTGCTGTAATGATCAGTTTGATGTTGAAAATTGATGCAACAACGCGAGAGAAAAATAGCGCTAAAGAAGAGTCAAGTTTCTAATTTGACTCGAATCTTCGATCGGTTCATTCAAAATATTAAAAAGCAGAATTTCTATTGATTTAGATGTTCTGCTTTTTTGTTGGGTATTTGAAGGGTGAAAACATTGATTTAAGGATGATTGGTTAAGACCATCGGTGGCATATGTGTTCCACAGTTTAGACAAACGACTTGTCCTGACTTAGGTTTTGAAAGTGGGATCAACGGAATAAAAAATAAAGAAAAATAGTTGCGCTGTTGTTTCATTTCATACGCGCTATAGGTTTTGCAGACTGGGCATAAAAATTGTCCTTTGTCTGTCTTCATTGTTTTAGGTCCCACACCAAAAATAAAAAACATATCAAGCTCCTATGATTGAAGAGGATGAATACTTTAAGCATTCCATCTAAATGATCAGGTTGAAATCAATATAGATACAAAAGCAGATAAAAACTGTTCATATCTTGTGATTAAAGATCATTTGAATCACTTTTATGAGTCAAGCATGATTTTATAAAGTCTTAATTTTGATTGCGTCACATCAAGTTCGAATCTTATTCAAAAATTCCATGAATCGTTGTGCCTTTGGGTATACGATTTCGATCCCATTGTTGAACAGCTTGTATAAGCATATTTCGTGGTCGATCTAAGTCGACAGCTTGTTGACCTAATGCGTTGAGCGCTTTTAACAGTAATTCAGGTGCATGTTGAATATTGAGTGCTTGAGCATGGTTTTGTTTAGAAAGCTTGTCACCACGATCGTTCATCGCTAAGGGTAAATGCATATAAGTGATCTCAGGGTAACCCAATATCCGTCCTAACCAGATTTGCCTTTCCGTATTGTCCAAAAGGTCTGAACCACGAACGACATGATTGATCCCTTGCAAGTAATCATCCACCACGACTGCCAGTTGATAGTTAATAATGCCATCACGGCGTTTTAGGACAAAATCACCCAAATCTTGTTTTAAGTTCGAACAATGTGTGCCTTGCAATAGATCATCAAAACAGATCAGCTCGTCATTCACTTTGAGTCGAATGGCTTGATCTTCAAAGGCTAAATTTAAACCCTGACAAGTGCCTTGATAGATATGATTTGAACCCAGCATCTTACGTGTGCATTGGCATGCATACACCCAAGCTTGTTGATGGAGTTGTTCGAGTATTGCGTGGTAGAGTTCGAGGCGATCTTTTTGGAAGATAATTTCGCTGTCTGAATGCAGTTCGAATGCATCTAAGCATTTGAGGATATGTTCTTCACTGCCAGAATAGATACGCGGCATATCGGTATCTTCAATACGAACAAGCCACTGCCCGTGTTGAGATTTGGCTTCGCAATAGCTAGCAACTGCAGTGATCAATGAGCCAAAATGCAAAGGGCCGGTTGGCGAAGGCGCAAACCGACCCCGATAAGCCACCACCTGATCTGTCTCCTCCTTGTGCAAAGGAGAAGTGAGGAGGGGATTATTCGAATACATATTAACCGTTGTTTTGCTTCTCTTTGATTTCAGCCAAAGTTTTGCAGTCAATACATAATGTTGCAGTTGGACGTGCTTCTAAACGGCGCAGACCAATTTCGATACCACACGTTTCACAGAAACCGTAATCATCATTTTTGATCGTTTCAATAGACTGCTCGATTTTACGAATCAATTTACGCTCACGATCACGAGTACGTAATTCAATCGCAAACTCTTCTTCTTGAGTTGCGCGGTCATTTACGTCTGGAAGTGCAGTATTTTCATCTTGCATGGTGTTTAGAGTACGGTCGACTTCAGACATAAGCTCTTCTTTCCACGCCAATAAAATTTTGCGGAAATGTTCAAGCTGTCCTTCGGACATGTATTCTTCATTTTTTTTCGGCTGATAAGGCTCGATGCCAAATAGACTTGCTGTTGTACCGCCTTCAGAAGCCTTTGGCTTGGTTTTACGCACACGTTTAGCTTTCTCTTCCACTACAGTGTTTGCATCATCCAAGACTTGATTTTGGTTTTCATTCGCCATAAAGGGCATTCCTCATCATATACGTATATATGTGTACGTAAAAAATATGGTGATATCCAAATATTTTTATCGCTCCCGATAGATTGGAGCCATCGGGGGCGTCATCATATAGATTTTTTACTAAAGATGAAAGTGATGTATATCGGGTTTTATCTTTATACAAATCCATTTGGTCGAATAAACTAATCGATATTCAATCAAAAGAAAAGCTAATATCCTGAAATATCTTGATTAATATGCTGTGTAAAGTGAGTTAAGCGATGAACTTGCGTCTCAAAGGTACTATTGTCTTTTAAAAGTAAGCATCTGTAACCTGGTGCAACACTATCTAAAGCAAAATCATAACTTTTAGGTTTAAATTGAACAGACGTGGATGGTGTCGATAGAAAGTGGATTTGATTCCAGATATTCAACGAATCTTGATGCACATGACCACAAATCACGGCACGAATTTGCTGATACTCTGCCAAAACATCTTTCAATTCATCGCTGTTCTTTAGTTTGTGTTGATCAATCCAATGTGATTGCATCTCGAGCGGATGATGGTGACAAGCGACGATCACATTATTGTGTTGGGTTTGTTCTAATATTTCACGTAAATGTTGAATCTGTTCAGCTTGAATCCAACCGTCAACTTTACCCGCAACAGCGCTATTTAGCAAAATAACACGCCAATTGGCAAAAGACAGTACTCCAGGCATGGGCTCAGGCGTTAAAAATGGAAAATGGATGGCATTGTCATGATTCCCAGGAATTTGATAAAAAGGGATATTCAAGCTTTGCATATACCGCTGATAACGAGCATAGGTTTCAGGTTTAGCCACTTGGGCTAAATCACCTGTATGAACAATGGCATCAATATCTGAATAATTTTTTAAAATGTCTTCAATCACGGCATGGAAACTTTGCTCAGGATTCATTTTAACAAAAGTGGAGCTGACCTGATCCATCAAATGCGTATCAGTGATTTGAATAATGATTTTTTCAGTGCTTTGTTGTTTTTTTAATACTGTCATCGCATATCACGCTATGAATTTGAGTTTAGTACAAGGTGTTGTTTCAACCATTGCAAAGCCATAATCACAGGGGCATTTCTAAGCTGGCGTGATTTGAGGAGTTCATCCAAATGTGCATAGTTGAGAAGATGAAGTTGAATATTTTCACCTTCATCGGGCATCCCAAAGATGCCCCCTTGTTCAGGTAATTCAGCTTGAGCAACATATAAATGGAAAATTTCATCACATGCACCGGCTGAAGGGTAAAAGCTAAATAAATGTTCTAGCTGATCAATTTCACACCCTGATTCTTCTAAGCTTTCACGGCGAATACAGGTTTCAGGTGATTCATCTCCATCTAAAACGCCTGCAATGATTTCTAACTGCCAAGGTGATACCTTATCATCTATGGCACCAATACGAAATTGTTCAATTAAAGCAAAGCGTTGTTGCTGGTCATTATAAATCAGTACACCGGCAGCTTCTTTACGATGAATCAATTCACGATGAATGAGTGCGGTATAGGCCGTTTGATTAAAAAGTTGATGGCGAATGCTGACTTTCTCAATCTGAATAAATCCTTTATAGAGATATTCACGAGAATGAATTTCAAAATCTTTATTGTTATATGTTGCTTGTTGAAGGATTTTCATTCGTCAAAAGTTAGGATGAAATTATTCTTTTCATCCTAACCGAAGATTTTAGAAAGACAAATAAAAATTTATGAATTTATTGCTGTTGATACAATTTTTCCCCTTGTTTTTGAAATTCCATTTTCATGGTTTCCAAACCTATTTCTATTTACTGATCGCTTTGCTCGCAACTCATCGCATCTTTTTGATGAAGCGCATAAGATCTCACATTTTGAGTAATTTTCATTGAGCAGAACTTTGGTCCGCACATTGAACAAAAATGCGCTGACTTATGCGCATCCTTTGGCATGGTTTCATCGTGCATGGATCGGGCAGTATCCGGATCTAAACTGAGGTTAAACTGATCTTCCCAACGGAACTCAAAACGTGCTTTAGAAAGGGCATTATCACGCACTTGAGCACCTGGATGACCTTTGGCTAGATCGGCTGCATGCGCTGAAATTTTGTAGGTAATGATGCCATCTTTCACATCTTTTTTATTGGGCAAGCCAAGATGCTCCTTTGGTGTGACGTAGCAGAGCATCGCTGTACCGTACCACCCAATCATCGCTGCCCCGATGGCAGAGGTGATGTGATCATAGCCTGGTGCAATATCAGTGGTTAAAGGTCCAAGGGTATAGAAAGGCGCTTCCTTACAAACTTCGAGTTGGAGATCCATATTGTCCTTGATCATATGCATGGGAACATGACCAGGACCTTCAATCATCACTTGAACATCATGTTCCCAAGCACGGTGCGTCAGTTCACCTAAAGTTCTGAGCTCCGAAAATTGAGCTTCATCATTGGCATCTTGAATACAGCCCGGACGTAAACCATCTCCTAGGCTGAAAGAGACGTCATAGGTCTTCATAATTTCACAAATGTCGTCGAAATGCGTGTAGAGAAAATTTTCCTGATGATGCGCGAGGCTCCACTGTGCCATGATCGAACCACCACGGGACACAATACCTGTGAGGCGATTTGCAGTTAAAGGAACATATCTTAAAAGTACGCCTGCATGAATGGTGAAATAGTCCACGCCTTGTTCGGCTTGTTCAATGAGCGTATCTCTGAAAATTTCCCAGGTCAGGTCTTCGGCCACACCATCCACTTTTTCCAAAGCTTGATAGATCGGAACAGTACCAATTGGAACCGGAGAGTTACGGATAATCCATTCACGAGTTTCATGGATATTCTTGCCTGTAGACAGATCCATAATCGTGTCCGCACCCCAGCGGGTTGCCCAGGTCATTTTTGAAACTTCTTCATCAATACTTGAACCAAGTGCTGAATTTCCGATATTGGCATTAATTTTCACTAAAAAATTACGCCCAATAATCATCGGTTCAATTTCAGGATGGTTAATATTGGCAGGAATAATGGCACGTCCTTCCGCGACCTCTTTACGGACAAACTCAGGGGTGATTTGTCTTAAATTCTTTGCACCAAAATTTTCCCCACCATGTTGACGCGTATCTACACCATCGAGTTGTCGCTGATTTTCTCGAATTGCGATGTATTCCATCTCTGGAGTGATGATGCCTTGCTTGGCATAATGCATTTGAGTGACATTTTTTCCACGTTTCGCTTTACGTGGTTTTTGAATATGTTTGAAACGAATATCTGCTGTTCGAATGTCTTTTAAACGCTCTTGCCCAAATTTGGAACTCAGCGTGTCTAAAATTTCGGTATCGTTGCGTTGTTCAATCCAATTTTCACGAACGTTCGGCAAACCTTTATTGAGGTCAATGACAATATTCGGATCGGTATACACACCAGATGTGTCATAAACCATAATGGGAATATTTGTTTCACCACCTAACCCTGTCGGGGTGTCAGAGAGTGAAATTTCACGTACAGGGACTTGAATATCTGGTTGTGAGCCTTGGATATACACTTTACGAGATGCGGGTAAAATTCGAGTCAGATCTTTAGCATCTTGCTCATGTTGAGCAGAGAGATCAGAAGAGGTGAGATTCGTTAATTGGTTCATTGCAATGATCCTTATGAATGACATCAACGAATCAAGCACGACCAAAAACGGTGGCGATTTATTCTATTTCTTTGCTTTATTTACAATTTTATTGCTATCAATAAAGCTATTTTCACTGAAATAGATCAAATGGGTGCGTTAGTTTTTAGATGGCTTGATTCCTACGCAGGTCTTAACCTGATCAGGTTCAACGGTACTCATCTTCATTAGATGATCTCAGCGAGGGATTACTCGCGCTCCGTCAAGCGATGTGAAGATACTAGCATATCTTCAAAAAAATTATTGAAATTGCCTGATCGATTGAATGGGCTTTTTTTTGATTTAAAAGAATAGAGATGGGAGAAAAGAAAACATCAGATTAATAGGAACGGCAAATCGCATCAGTAAAACAGTTACGTGTTTGAGCTTGTGTTAAATCAATGGGTTTTAAGTTTAGGTAGTGTCTTAATTGAGCTTGTGGTGTTATATCTCCTACTTGAGAGGCCGCTATTTTTGTACGTTGCTCACTGTCTAACTCAATAAACTTAAGAAAGCGATGAGCTTGTTCGGCCAATATACTGTTTTGATGTGTAGCCAGTTGCTCAATTTCACTTAAGGTGGAAGGCTGAATATCAATCGACCCTTCAAAGTTGATTGATACAGGAGAGTCAGGTAACCCGATAAAGAAAAAATGACTATATGCATTCAGTAAATATTCCGCATCTCTCTTTAAGGGGCTTTGAGGATACTTTTTTAGGTAGGATTCCCAAAATAATGCTCGCTGTAATGTCTCTTGTGGTGAAATCATTAAGGTATTTTTATTAAACGTTGAAGTTTGATTTTGTTGACCCAGTTCAACCATGAATGCTTTTTGAGCTTCTGGGAAATAAGGTGCGAACACTTTGGCAAGATATTGTGAATTTCGCGTATAAGCTGTTTTTCCAGCACCAAGATCGCTAAGCTCAATATAAGCCTGGCCCTTATGGCGAAGCAGATATTGATCACGTGGATGAAGTTGTTCTATATGACTTTGGTGAATCGTTGGAAAGGGGGATTGGTCAAAGGCATATTGGTCAAAGGCACGTTGTTGCTCAGGTGTCCGGTCAACGGTCAAAAAGTTTGCATACATTTGATCCGCCATCTTCATCAAACGCTTTTGCTCTTCAGCGCTAATCAGCGGTAAACACAGACGAATATCACGGTTGATTTCTTCTAAAGCAAATGTGGTTCGTTGAGCTGACATTGCAGCCATTTCTTTTTTTAAATTGCTACAGATTGCATCGACATCGGGTATGAACACACTGTTCTTTTGTTGTTGCTTAATTTCAGTTTTGACTTCTTCAGGTAAGATGGGTTTATTACATGCACCCAGCATGGCACAAGCTATAAACATGAATAGAAGTGGATAAGATGAGCTGTATTTAAAATTTAAATTCATTTGACCATCGGGGATGAATTGAAAAGCAGTGAGTTGTGCAATATTGTTGCTGATGGTAGCGTGCTTCAAAGCTATAAATTGTATCGGATTCGCAATAAATGGTTAATCGGTAAGCAGATTTTGCATTAGTCTAGTGGTATTTATGTCACTGATTGTTGAAAAGTCATCAGACTGAAAAAATGTAATAAAAATGATACGTAAAAAGATCATGTTGGCATTAATATCAATGTTTGATGAAACGCAAAGATTATTTTATTCAAGTGCTTAAGGCTATGTACAAAAATGATGAAAAGAACCTTAGTCCTCACTAGCTTATTTTTACTTAGTCCGCTTTGTTCAGCTTTGGATTTGGTAGAAGCGTATGAACGCGCTAAAACTGCCGACCCAAACTGGCAAGCCAATTTATATCAATATCAAGCAGATCAACTGGATGTTGGAGTTGCAAGAGGGTATTTACTGCCGACGGTGACCGTTTCTGGAAATGTGACCCGTAAGCATCAAGACTTGAATGAGTCGAGTAGTAGTGGCGTTTTTGCTGGATCGAATTTAATGAGTAGCACCTCAACGACCAAGCAGGCTGCGATTACAGCAAGGCAGCCGATTTTTCGGGTTGATGCATGGCAAGGCTATAAGCAGGTGAAGACTTCAGTGCAACTCAGTGAAGTTAATTTAAAACTTCAACGTCAACAACATTTGCTCAATGTTGCGGATGCTTATTTTAATGTACTTCGTCAACAAAGCCTAACTGCGACCAATGCTCAAGAAGAAAAAGCGCTCTTAGAACAACTCAATACGATGAATGCTAAATTGCGCGAAGGCTTGGTTGCAAAAAGTGATGTGAGTGAAGCCAATGCCCAATATCAAAATGCCCGTGCCAACCGTATTGCAACGGGTGTGCAACTCATATTAGCGCAAGAACAGTTGGCACAATTGATTGGTCCATATCAAGAAAAATTGGCAGTATTGCGTGATGATTTTCAATACCAAAAGCCTGTGCCAAATGTATTAAATGAATGGGTCAATTTAGCGCAAAATCAAAATTTAGAAATTCAACAAGCTCGGTTGCAGTTGCAATATGCCAATGATCAACGCCGTGTTGAACAGGCTGCGATTTATCCGCAAATCGATGCTGTTGCGACCTATGGTTATAATGCACAAAGCCCTAAAACCATGATTTCAAGTGATGGACAGTTTGACCAAGTGGGCGTGGAAATGAATTGGAATGTGTTCACAGGTGGTCGAACCAAAACCAATATTGAAAAATCTAAAAGAATCGTTCAAAAATCAGATGCGCAGTTAGATGCCGCAGTTCGTAAAGCCAATACCGATGTTAAAAAATCGTATTTGCAGGTTGAAACCGATCAGGCAACGTTACAAGCCCGCAAGGCTGCAATGGAGTCATCTGCCTTAGTCTCCAAAGCATCAAAAGCGCAATATGATGAAGGTTTGAAAAATATGGTGGATGTACTTTTGGCTCAACGCAATGCATTTTCAACAAAACAAGAATTTGTGAATGCGCAATATGATTATGTCATGAATGTTCTGAAATTAAAGGCATCCGTCGGACAGTTGAATGAAGATGAAATTCGTCAAATGAATGCCTGGCTGACTTATAAATAATCAGATTTAGGATTTCCTCTCATTTTGTAAGCCAATTTGAGCATCAGAGATCGAAGTTGAGATTTGATCTAATCGTAAATGGATCAGTATCAGAGTTGTATTGGTCTTTGTCATCAATTGTTCATAATTTGGGTGTTTAATACGGCTTTAAAATAGCAGAGTTGTAGTATTTACTCACTTTGTCAGAATGAATTGTTATAAACAGAAGTACATCGTATGGAGTGAAGCATCTTGAGCCCAAGTAACCCTATTCTTAGCCATCATATTTCTTCTCAATTTAATGAAGATTTACAGGATGTGCATACCAAATTTATGACCATGGGGGGCTTGGTAGAACAACAAGTTGCAAATGCAATTCACGCGTTGCTCGATACCAATGTGAATTTAGCAATCGATGTTCAATTTCAAGACAATGCCGTTAATCAATATGAGCGTGAAATTGATGAAGGTTTAACGTTGATTTTAGTACGCCGTCATCCTGCTGCAAGTGATTTACGCATGGTGATCGCGATGTCAAAGGCGAATACGGATTTAGAGCGTATCGGTGACGAAGCTGCAAAAATTGCACGTATTGCTCAGAATTTATGTGAAGAAGGTGAGTCGCCTCGTGGTTATATGGAAACTCGCCATATTGGAAATCAGGTTCGCGTGATGATTCATGATGCACTCGATGCTTTTGCACGTGTAGATGCAGAACAAGCATTAAAAGTCTTGTTGGCAGATGCCGATATTGACCGTGAATATCAATCGGCTACACGGACGCTGATGACGTATATGATCGAAGATCCGCGTCATATTTCTCGTGTATTAAATGTCATGTGGGTTCTACGTTCACTTGAACGTATTGGGGATCATGCTCGCAATATCTCCGAGCAAGTGATCTATATGGCGAAAGGTTTTGATGTACGTCATACCAGCGTTGAAGAGATTGAAGAAAAGGTTCAAGGCGGACATTGATCTGATGGAATCTCAAAAGCCTCAATGTTATTGAGGCTTTTTTATGTCTTGCTCTTTATTTAACGGACTAAATGCTGGTTAGAGTGGGTATTGGTATATATGTCAAACGAATAGTCAATTTGAAGACAAAAAAATTCCTAGATTTTGGGGGAAATCTAGGAAGGAAAACTGAATCTTTATTAAGGGATCAGTATAATATTATCAACTGTGTTAAATTTTACATTAACTCAATCTTTTGTGATGAAATTAATATAACGCGTTTTAGTGTAATCGTCAGCTGGCTTATTGTGACGCTATGTAAAGATAATTCGCTTTAATGTAAAGTTAACTCTTTGTTTAGATTTGATAATATTTAAACAATGTCATATTTTGACATTGACAATAATGATCTTAATCACTAATTCAGCTCACTGAATTATTTTGCTGCTAATAAGTCAATCTTAAATTAATCTGAGGTCGAATGCGTTTAATGCTATGAACAATTTTTAAGCTCTTTTTTCTATCCCTAACTCAATATGCTCTATTAAAATAAATGGGCTTTATTTGAAGTATTCAGAAAGGGTCTTTTAAAGCCTTTTCGATGCTGAAACTACGCGCTTAGCTTATCTTGCCTAATTTTAGAGCTGTACATACAAAAGAATCACCTGTTACGGTGATTCTTTTTGGTCGAAGCCTACGTAAACCTTGGGTGTTTGTCCTGCGTAAAAAATAAAGCAATGCCTTCTTTTTTACTCAGGCTTTAGGCCTTCAGCTTTTTCGAGACTTTCATCATTACTGAAAAACTTCTCACGTTGTTCTTCAAGAAATTTTTTAGCATCAGGTTCAAACACGTTTAAACGTTTCTCATTAATCAGCGTCGTTTGATGTTTAAGCCACTCACCCCACGCTTGTTTAGATACCGTATCAAAATATTCCTGACCTTTTGCACCTGGGAACGGAGCAAAATCTAAGGCATCCATTTCGGTTTGATACTTACGGCAAAATACTTGTCGAGTCATCTTTAAGTTCCTTAAGCGTAAAGGGCTTCTAAGCGTGTATGAGCGCGTTCGATAGCAGCAGCCACTTGAGTCGGTGCAGTACCACCAATATGGTTACGTGCATTCACAGATGCTTCAAGTGTTAATGCTTTTTCAAATACATCCGCTTGAATTAAATCAGAGAATTGTTGTAGTTGCTCAAGTGTTAATTCAGACAAATCTTTAGATTCTTGAACACCGAGAGCAACTGCTTTACCGACAATTTCGTGTGCATCACGGAAGGCAACGCCATTCTTAACCAAGTAATCTGCAAGGTCGGTTGCCGTAGAGAAACCACGTAGTGCTGCTTCACGCATCACTTCAATGTTAGGAACGAGTGCAGGGATCATGTCAGCAAAAGCCATTAGACAACCACGAACGGTATCAATTGCATCAAACAAAGGTTCTTTGTCTTCCTGATTGTCTTTGTTATACGCCAATGGCTGACCTTTCATGAGTGTTAATAAGCTCATTAAGTCGCCATAAACACGACCTGTTTTACCACGTACCAGCTCAGGAACATCTGGGTTTTTCTTCTGCGGCATGATTGAAGAACCTGTGCAGAAGCGATCTGGAATGTTTACAAACTTAAATTGTGCAGATGTCCAAAGAATCAGTTCTTCTGACATACGAGATAAATGCATCATGATTAAAGATGCTGCTGCATTGAACTCAATACCAAAATCACGATCAGATACAGCATCGAGTGAATTTTCAGCAATAGCTTCAAAACCTAAAAGTTCAGCCGTATATGCGCGGTCGATTGGGTAGGTTGTACCAGCAAGCGCAGCGGAACCTAATGGCATACGATTGGTACGCTTACGGCAGTCGATCAAACGCTCAGAGTCACGAACCAGCATTTCAAACCAAGCCATTAAATGATGACCAAAGGTCACAGGCTGTGCGGTTTGTAAATGAGTAAAACCAGGCATAATGGTATCGGTGTTTTGAGCCGCAAGACTTAAAATACCTTTTTGTAATTTTTGTAATAACTGCAAAATTGCATCAATCTCGTCACGGACATACAAACGGATATCAGTTGCCACTTGGTCGTTACGGCTACGACCTGTATGTAGTTTTTTACCTGTGATACCAATGCGTTGAGTTAGACGCGACTCAATGTTCATATGCACATCTTCTAAATCAATGCGCCATTCAAAATGACCAGCTTCAATATCTGCTTTAATTGCAGTTAAGCCTTCGATAATGTCGTCACGTTCTTGATTGGTCAGTACGCCGACTTTTGCAAGCATAGTTGCATGTGCAATGGAACCTGCAATATCTTGTTTATAAAAGCGTTGGTCAAATTGAACAGATGCTGTAAATTCAGCAACAAAAGCATCAGTCGCTTCAGAAAAACGACCGCCCCACATACCCGAAGTTTGAGTTTGTGACGGATTTGAGGAATGAGAAGAAGTGGTCATGAGAGCTCAACAAACTTTAAAGCAGTAATTTGAATCAGAGTATAGCAAATTCAACTTCACTTGCCGAAGCCTTGAACAACGATAATTGGTTAGATAATGAAGTAAATGACAAAAAGGATGATATGCATTTAAATTTCTTTAAATCAATTGGGGAAAGACAATATCTCGTTGAGCTTGTTATTGCCAGCATCGTTTTGTCCTTATTGCTTTCTTTGGCTGAAGCACAGTCTTGGCAAAATCTGCAATGGACACATGTTATTTCTTATATTCTTTATATCAATTGGGTGATCTTGGCTTTTGTTGCAACGGCTGATTTTTTACAAAAGCAATTGAGATCAATTTCTCCGTTGCAAGCGATTCTGATCGGTTTTCTGTTATTACAAGGGATTATTTTGCTCAGTAGTACGGTATTAAATATCGTAATCTACTATGGTCGAAATTTTTCCTTACAAAATTTTCCATACCGAATATTAATAGAACAATTGGTACTACACAGTAGTTATGGGGTGCTATTAGGTGCCTTTTGTTTGCGATATATCTATGTCCGTGATGAATGGTTAAAACAGCAAAATAGTGAGCTCAGTGCGAAGGTTCAAGCGTTGCAAGCAAGGATCCATCCACATTTTTTATTTAATAGTTTAAATAGTGTAGTGAGCTTGATTGGAAGTGATCCTGATAAAGCGGAACAAATGTTAATCGATTTGTCTCGCTTGTTTAGAGCCAGTTTTAAAGAGATGAAACTGGTGTCTTTAAAAGAAGAAATTGAGCTGTGTAAGCACTATTTGTCGATTGAGAAAATACGTTTGGGTGGTCGTTTAGAAGTAGAGTGGAACATCCAACAACCTGAACGAATTCAAGAGGTTTTGATCCCGATCTTGACTTTACAACCCTTGATTGAAAACAGTATCTTTCATGGCGTTGAGAAAAAGTTGATTGATGGCAAAATTGGGATACTGGTTGAAATATTGCAAAATCAAGTCACTATAGTCATTACTAACCCGTTTATTGCAGATAAAATGGCAATGAGGGAGAGCAATGGTATTGCTTTAGATAATGTAAAGCAGAGATTGAAAGCGCACTTTGGATATCAGGTGCAATTTCGAAGCCACGCAGGAAATGGAATTTTCACAACCTTTGTCCAATACCGATATAAGTAGAAAATTCAAGTTAACATATTAAAATAAACAGCGTTAACTCAAGCCAAGGAGGAGCAATGGACATCCTAATTTGTGATGATGAACCACTCGCCGTCGAACGATTATCACGACTGGTGACTCAATTGGGGCATCATGTGGTTGCAACGGCGCATCATGGTCAGCAAGCAATTGATTATGTCCAACAGTATGAACCTGATGTCGTGTTACTTGATATTCAGATGCCTGAAATGGATGGTCTGACTTGTGCACAGCATTTAAATCAAATCCATCCGATGCCCGCAGTGGTATTTTGTACGGCTTACGATGAGCACGCTTTAACTGCAATTCAGTCTCAAGCAAAAGGATATTTGCTTAAACCCATTTCAAAAATAGAACTAGAACAAGTGTTAGAGAATGTGACCAAACTAACGCAGGCCCAATTGTCTCAGCTAGAACAAAAAGAACATATGGAAGAAAAAGCGCAAAGACAGCAGATTGCTGCAAAAACCTATCGAGGATTGGAGCTCATTCCAATTGAAAATATTTATTATTTCTTAGCCGATCAAAAATATGTCACGGTGAGACATAAAAATGGCAGTGTATTGATTGATGAAACGCTAAAGGATTTAGAGCAAGAATTTGCGAATAAGTTCATTCGAATACATCGAAATGCTTTAATTGCTTTGGATTATTTAGATGGTTTGGAATTGGTTGCCTCTGGTCAATATCAAGTCAGATGTCGTGAACTAGGTGAAAAATTGGCTGTGAGTCGACGTCATTTGCCAATGCTGAGAGAGAGAATTCAAAACTTTTGAATATGATCTTAATGCTAAGTCCTAAATTATTTACTTGCATTTTTGATATAGCAGGGTAAGTTTAGGGTGTTTAAAGTTTGGCAGTGCTGAAATGATCAAAACCTTAAAAATCGCAACGCGTCAGAGTCCACTTGCATTATGGCAAGCAGAACATATTCGTGAGCGATTAGAAACCTTGCATGTAGGTCTTAAAGTTGAATTGGTTACTTTTGTAACGCAAGGAGACAAGATTCTAGACACACCTTTGGCAAAAATTGGTGGTAAAGGTTTATTTGTTAAAGAGCTTGAAGCTGCCTTACTGGATGGTCGTGCTGATCTTGCAGTGCACTCAATGAAAGATGTGCCAATGCAGTTGCCTCAAGGTTTGGAGCTTGCAGTGATTTGCGAGCGTGAAGATCCATTTGATGCCTTTGTATCGAATCAATATGCACATTTTGATGATTTACCTCAAGGTGCCAAGCTAGGCACCTCAAGTTTACGCCGTAAAAGCCAAATTCTAAAACAACGTGCAGATTTAGAGGTTCTTGATTTACGTGGAAATGTAGGAACACGATTATCAAAACTCGATGCAGGTCAGTACGATGCGATTATTTTGGCTAGTGCAGGATTAAAACGTTTAAATCTGAATGATCGTATTCGACATACATTATCTGCAGAGGTGAGTCTGCCTGCTGTAGGGCAAGGTGCGCTAGGTTTAGAGTGTCGTAGTCAAGATCAAGATGTATTGGATTTGATTATGCCGTTAATGCATCAAGAATCGAATGCTTGTGTGCGTGCTGAGCGTGCATTTAATGCTTATCTGGAAGGGGGTTGCCAAGTACCTATTGCTGGATTTGCAACTTTAAACAATGATCAACTTCACCTAGAAGGTCGAGTGGGTAGTGTTGATGGTCAAGTTTTGCTACAGGCTTTAGTTTCAGGTCATCCAAATGATGCTGAGGAACTTGGTATTGAACTTGCTAAAAAATTATTAGATCAGGGTGCGGGTGAATTACTTAAAGCACTTTATCAATAAGCTTTAAATCATCACATGCTGTTTGTAAATACTCGCCCAGCTGATCGTGCTCAAGCATTAACACAATGTCTTGAGCAGGTTAATTTCAAAGTGGTTGTTTTGCCTGTGTTAGAGCTGCGTGCGCGACCATTTGATCAATCACTTCAAGAACTCTATTTAAAATTAGAGTCAACTCGAATTATTGTTGTCGTCAGTCCTACTGCTGTTGAAATCGGACTATCGTATTTAGAGCATTCAGGGCTTACGATCAGTGATTTAGCTCATATTCAATGGGTTGCTGTAGGTAAAAAGACTGCGAATGCATTAAAGCGTTATGGTATTGAAAGTCATATTCCAGAGGTTGAAACCTCAGAAGGGATGTTGAGTTTACCGCTGTTTGAACATTTGCAACCAGATCAAAATATTGCATTTTGGCGTGGGGAAGGCGGTCGTCAATTTATGATGCAATCACTTCAGCAACAACAAAGAAAGGTACTCAACTTTGTATTGTATGAGCGATTTTGCCCTGAAAATGCTGATGTGAATTTTCAAACATTGTTAAGCTTAACTCGTGATTTTAAGCCACCTTATTGGATGTGTATCAGTAGTGAGGCGAGCTGGAAAAATTGGTTAAAGCTATGTGAACAGCATTTAGATGTTTTACAACAGTGTCACATCTTGGTTTTGGGTGAGCGTTTGTATCAATTGCTGAAAGATGATAAAAAAAATCTAAATATTGATTTTGACATGACGCGTGTCGATGATTTAGATCCTCGTCTGATTGTGCGTACCATAAATGATCTGAAAAAGGTGCTATGAAGAAATTTCTCTATGTGATCGGCATTTTAATGCTCTGTTGGCTTGCTAAGCTCAGTTATGATGTGGTGCTGATGCAAAAACAGCTACTCGAAACACAGAATAATTTGCGTAAAGCTGAGCAGACTGCAGCACATGTGAATGATCAATTGGTTTCATTACAGAGAAAATCTATACCTGCACCTACTTCACAAAGTCATCCCAAGTTTCAAGAGCAACAGACTGATAATGAAATTGCAGGATTAAATCCTATAACTTTGATTAAACAACGATTAGAGTTAGTCAATTTTGCAATTCAGCAGCAACAATATATTTATGCGCTTGAACAGTTAAATGAAACTGATCAAAGCGTCGAAAAAAATGACCTCGCTGAAACTTTGAAATTGGCTCTGCATCAAGCCATAGCTCAGGATAAACTCGTCATACAGCAGTATGTTGCTTCACGAGCGACCCAACAAGAGCAACTGTCTGAAGCTTTACAATCGATTGAACGTCATCTTAAAACAGAACTTAACTCATCAGAAATAAAGTTAGTACAGGATGGTCAGCAATCTTGGTGGAGTCATTGGTTTAAATTAGATCGTATTGAACAAAATACGCCAGTACTGATCAATAGAAAACTGACTTTGAAAGAAATCCAATTGCGTATGATATTGGCTCAGCAGGCGCTAACACGTGGAGAGTTTTTAGAATATCAATCTATGCTGGATTTAATGATTAGTGAATTAGAAAAACTTCCAGATGGTTATAGTCAAAAATTAAAACAAAGCATAATTAAGCTTAAGCAGAACAAAATGAATCCAGTACCAAAATTAAGTAGCTTAGCTATTTTGGAGTCATAGAATGAAGCAGATCATCATGATTTATGCAGTAATCGCGCTGTTATTATTTGCTTTGATGAGTGTGCTTAGTTATGGCGTAGGTGGTGGCTATGTTTATGTACTTTGGCACGGTATACAGTTGCAAACTAATGTATGGGTCATTGTTTTTACGGTATTGTTTTTCAGCTTCATCATTAGAGTTTGCGCTATTGTTATAAAAAGATATTTAAATCGAGAAAAAAGAAAAATACAGCATGTGACAAGTTTTAAAGATTTACATAGTTATGAACAATTAGGGGTTCTTTGGTTGTTGGGTGCTGAAGCTCAAGAGGAGCGTTTTATTCAGCCCACTTTTGGACACTCGGGTTTATTAAACCAAACCATTCAAGCGAATTTGTTGATTAAAAAGAATCAACCGAGCGAGGCACTGAACATCCTCGAAGATAGTCCTGCCGATGCATTTGAATTGGCTGAATTACAACGTATTAAAGCGTACTTGATCCAAAATGATGGTGATCAAGCACTGACACATCTAGAATTCTTGAATGGGCATCAATTATCTCCTTGGCTTGTGGACTTACAAGAAAGCTATGAAAAAAAGCTGATTCAACTGTGGGGTATTTTTGCAGTTCAATTTCCTTGGATTTATTTAAAATCGACACAACACGGTCATCTAGATGCTGTGGCTAAATATGATTGGCTTTTTCAATTGTTAAAAAATATTGATAATGCCTCTGAATATGATTTGGAATTATTGAAGGAGCGATATTTAGAGCAACAAGAGTATATTTTAAGCTTAGCTTATGAAACTAAAGTTTTGTGGCTTAAACTATTATCTCGTTTTCCAGATATGGCGGAACAGCATGGTGATTTAGCTATAAGGTTGCTGGATGAGCGTTTTGATCAAGATGTATTTTATTTGTGGTTTCAACAACAGTTGTTGAAACAAAACCCGGATTTTCTATTGGTTGAAAAACAGATAAATGATTTAGAGATAAAATATCCAAGCATGCCAATATTGTCTTTTGCTTTATGGCATATCTATAAAGCAACAGAGCGAGAAGATGAAGCAAATAAAATTTTAGAGCTCTATCCAGATAATATTATGATGAATTATTTGCGAATTAAATCGACTTTAAATGGTGATGAATTACTGATTCAACAGTTAAATTCGGTCTTTGAAAAAGATAGTAATTATATGCAAGTTAAAATATGAGTTTAAAATGAAAGTTGAAAATTGTGCAGTAAGCTTCGAGCAAAAGGTGGCTTGGGGTGACATGGATGCCTTTGGTCATGTGAATAACGTGATCTATTATCGATATATAGAAAGTGCACGAATTGAGTATTTCAATCAGTTGAATTTATTTTCTCATGCTATTAATACGGTTGTTGCTTCGAGTCAATGCCAATATTTAAAACCTGTTGTTTATCCAGATACGCTACATATTGGTGCAAAGGTTGTAGAGATACGTAATTCTGCATTTCGTATGGAATATTATTTATTCAGTGAGATGCAAAATAGTATTGTTGCGATAGCAGAAGCAGTTGTTGTTTGTGTAGATCAAATTGAAATGAAAAAAATAACCCTTCCTGAAGAGATTAAAATGGCTATTATTCGTTTGGAAAAGCAAATAAATAATCATTTAACGTAATACTTTTAATTTTGTGTTTTTTTATGTATACCGTTTAATGATCAAGTTGATAATTGTTTATAATAAAAATATTATAACTAAAGTTATTTTGATGTTAAATTCTAATAAGTATTTTATTGAATTCATTTGGAGTATGTATGATGCCAGATATTAGTAATCTGTCAGTTGAAGAATTGAGAAAATTAACAGCGCAGGCTGAAGCTTTAATCGAATCAAAAAAAGATCAAGCAATAGAAGATGCTTATAATCAAATTATTGAAATTGCAAACTCAGCGGGTTTGACTTTAGAACAATTCATTGAGTATGGGTCGCATAAACGTAAAAAAACCACACGTAAATCTGTCGAGCCTCGTTACCGTAACAAAAATAATGTTGCAGACACTTGGACAGGTCGTGGCAAACAACCGCGTTGGTTGGTGGCTGAACTTGAAAAGGGTGCAAAATTAGAAGATTTTCTAATTTAACCCGAATCCTGCTTAAGCCGATGAATCAATAATTTGAATTGTTGGCTTATTTCGATGGGTTAATTGATATGCACATAACGAGGCGTAAATTCCACTGAGAAATCCACGAACACTGCGTGCTTTACTCGTCACTAAATTGTATTGACCTTTCAATAGGCTGAATAACGTTTCTATTTTATTGCGCTG